>CAXGMH010000061.1:0-12408 GCA_964010795.1 uncultured Alphaproteobacteria bacterium | reverse complement strand
TCAACCAGACGCAACAGGTGCAAATCCTTATTGATATGCCGGGTGTCAATGCCTTTGACGTTGAGGATATGCGCTTTGTAGCCAAATATATGAAGGCGGCGGACGCGCAAGGATTGCTGGTTATGCAATCCGGTCTGGAGGCCGATGAAATGGGAGAGATCGCCCGTGCATTCTCGCTGATGGGCGTTGCACGTATGATGCCGACCAGGCTGGATGTGGCGCGCCGCCTGGGTGGCTTGCTGGCCGCGGCAGAGCGTGGCGGCATGGCTTTTGCACAGGGATCACATACAGAAGCGGTTGCTGAGGGCTTGAAGCCCTTATCAGCAGAAATGTTAACTGATTATTTTATGCCAAATGCTAAACTAAACGAATCAAGGCATACTTCTAGAAAAGAAGCGGCCAACCACTAACCACAAGGAAACGATAATGGTTGAACAGACAGTCTCTTCAGAAAAACAGGCCGGCCCGATTACGGGCGGGAGTTTTCCGCGCGGTAAAAACGTCGTTGCGGTTGCCAGCGGCAAGGGTGGAGTTGGCAAGACATGGTTTTCTATTTCCTTTGCGCACGCAATGGCAAAGGCAGGCAAGAAAGTCTTGTTGTTTGATGGTGATTTGGGGTTGGCCAATGTGGATGTACAGCTTGGCCTTATGCCTAAGCGTGATTTGAATGATGTTATTCGCGGTCGTCTGGGGCTGGATAAGGTCGTGCAGCATTACGAAGAAGGCGGCTTTGATATTATTGCAGGTCGTTCTGGACAGGCCTCTTTATCCGCTCTTCCCAGTCAGAGACTGGCGCAATTGCGCGACCAGTTGTTAGAGCTGGCCGGTTCTTATGACGTCGTTGTGATTGACCTTGGTGCGGGTGTTGACCGCACTGTTCGATTGCTCTCAGCTTCGGCTATGATGACATTGCTTGTGACAACAGATGAGCCGACGTCACTTACGGATGCATATGCGTTTGTTAAGCTCGGTGCAGCGGCTGGCACAACGAAGAATGTTAATATTGTTGTCAATCAGGCGCCAAATTACAATGACGGTGAGAAGACGTATAAAACAATTCTCAAGGCGTGTGAGAATTTCCTTAAACTTTCTCCTCCGCTGGCCGGCATGGTGCGTCATGACCCGCGTGTAAAAGAGGCGATCAGGGCGCAGACCTCTGTCCTGACGCGTTCACCAAATACAGAAGCAGCGCAAGATCTTGAGAAGCTGGTTCCTGTTGTTGTGAAGTCTTTGCGTCAATACGCGACAGCATAGTTTAAGCACGTCTTTTTTGACTCATATTCTTTCAAAATATGCTAGGCTTGATGTATGAATGATACAACCAGCCTGATTAATCAGCTTTTGTCCATGGCCTCTTCGCAGGCCAAGTCGACCGTATCAGGACAAGCTCAGGCGCGCGAACAGGTTGTGCAGCTCTTGCAAATGCAAAATAAGCCGGTATTGCGCTCTGAGGCGATAAGTCTTCAGGCAGCGCTCTTGGCTGCTCCTAAGGGTGGGCAAGCGAAGCTTTCGACAAAGCTAGGTGAGATTCTTGTGAAATGGCCGCCGAATTTGCCACCCAACGGCAGTTTTGTTGTTCGGTTTAAGCCTGAGCTGGGCGCCGAGCGTGTAACGATCCAGCCTGTGCCTGGCGCGGGTGACGAGGCAGCGCGTAGCAATAATGGCGGGCAAGGCAAGGGGCAAAGCCTGAGCACGCAAGATCAAACCAGCCTGCGCAATATCCCTGAAACACAAATGGCTAAGCTCCCGACGATTTCGGCTTCGACGCGTGCTGAAAGCCCGACACCAACACCTCAGGTTCCTTCCAGTCTAATTCAGCATGGTGGTCTGTATAAGGGGCAAACGCTCCATCTCGTGCCGTTTCACAGTTCGCCTCTTGGGACGGCGGGGCAGGCATCTCTTGGTCAATATGGTTTGACACAAAATGCACAGATCTCTTCAGTGAAATTTCTTCAGCAAAATGCAAATGGCGGAGATCTAAAAACACAGTCTTTGCCCATAAGCACAGGGCAGCGTGTCCTGTCGACACCTGCGCCTCTATCTGGGATGCAGTTTGCCGGTCGTTCCGCACAGCTATATGGGCGCGCAGAGCTACAGTTGCCGACCATGGCAAATACTGTAGCCGGGCAGACCGGTGGTGTTACGAATTTGACGCTTGGCTCAACGATTTACGGTCGATCTGCCGGAAGTTTAAACAGCGCCTACACTCAGCCGCAAAGAGGGTATACGCCCATGCGGAATACAATGGTTCAGATCCACGATGTTCGACCTTTTGGGTTGGCGACGATGACGGCGGGTGCTCGGGAAGGGGCGCAAACATTATCTATTCCTGAATATGGTCTTGGCCGTGTTGCGGATTTAGCGGTTGCAGGCCGGACTGTGGGGACGGTCATAGGATTTACGGATCAGGATTTGCCGATACTCGCACTTATGCGCTCTGGGCTTGGCGGTCAACCTATGCAGTATGCTGTATTGCCCAGTCGGGATCCCAATATGACAGTTGGATCGTTGGTAAGTTTTTCGGTGGCGGATAAAATGCCTTCACATAGTTTTAAGCCATTTTCTGCAATGAGTGATACGGCATGGCCTTATCTGGAGGAAGCTCTGGAGGCTCAGGCTGCGCAAGGGGCAAGGTTGATAAATCCTCTCTCAAACCTTTCTACGATATTGCCACAAGCGCAAAATCCGGCGCAGATGGTTTCCTCGACGCTTTTCTTGTTGGCGGCGCTGACGGGTGGGAATGTCGGGACATGGCTGAATTCGTCGATTGCAAATAGCCTGCGTCAGGCTGGTGGTGGACGTCTTTTGGATGCTTTGCAGGATGATTTTTCGAATCTGTCACGTCTTATCAGCGAGCCGTCCGGGCAGGATTGGCGGATGTTATCTATTCCACTTATGGATCAATCTGTGCTGACTAAGGCGAATATATTCACACGGGAATTTTATGAAGAGGATGGCGATACGGGGGAGCGTTCCAAGGTTATGCGTTTTGTTGTCGATCTGGATATGTCCCGCATGGGTGATGTGCAAATTGACGGGCTGATACGTATGGAGCGTTTGGATATGATCTTAAGGACTGAAAAAGAAATAGGCGAGGTGGCAAGGCAAGCTTTGCGTCAGCGTTATACATCCCTGATAAGTGAGACAGGGTATGAGGGAGACTTGTCTTTTCAATCGGATCCTAAGAAATTATTGGTATTCCAGTAAGTATTTTCTTAAGCGGGCTGTCTTATCTTTTGTAAATACTCGGCGGCCTGTTCACAAAAAGATCCTGGACAGCTTTTGCACCTTTTCATGGGCACTTTACCTTCAGGCACAGAGATGCCGCGACGCTCAAAGCTGGCCATCGCTGCTTCTTTGTAGAAGTCTTTGTTATCGATATCCTTAGGAGATTCGACACCTTTGCGGCGGAATGCTTCCTTCATATCGTCCCCTTTAATGTCTCTGCACGAACAAAATACTGGCATAAGGAAAGAGTAGTGAATTTGATAACCATTCGCAATAGAAAAATGCGAATGATTATCATTTATACTATATCTTTATGGGGTGGCTTTTTTACGGTTTATCTGGGAGGCTTTTAATGACGCAAGCCATTACAAAAAATCCCCCGCCTGTATTTGGCGAGGGATGATTTGAGTTGTTTATGAATTCTTTTTATTAAGCCTGTGATTCCGTCGTCGTCGGCTCGGTTACGGAGCTGTCAACGGCGCTAGACTGTGTTACCGCAGGAGAGGGGCTGGCCTCTGGTGCGGGGCTGGATGCCTCAATCACAGCTTCAGATACGATAGGCTCTCTTACTGGCTCGGTAGAAATCGGTTGTTTCACTGATTCCATACGCATTTGTGCATCCTGAGCCGCTTGTAGCGCTCTGGCCACATCATTTGCGCGTTGTGCGCTTGTGAACTCTTGCGAGCGTGCATAGGCCTGTAGCTGGCTTTCTGTTGGATATTGTCGAAGCACCTCTCCATTCATGTTGTCCCGAAATTGCGTGATCGCTCGAATAGCGGCGCCCGAATCGATTTTTACATGAGGAGAGATATAGTTAACGTTTAGACTTTTCTCTGTTGCCCGTGTAGCGGGTGCAGAGAAGGGTTTCCCGGTACTGGCAGTATTGATCTGCACACGGGAAGCTTGCGTACTCGCAAGAGATGCATTGATTCCTTCAATCATTGTCCCTAACCTTTAATATATGTTTACCCATTTACCCTATTTACAGTATCGCATACTTTAGCGTGTAAAGTCAAGTAAGTTGGGTATTTAGCAATAAAAAACCCTTAAAATATTATTAAAATTTAAGTGTTTATCGGTGAATATTTAACGTCGATCAAAGTCTATTCTTGGATCCACCAGAACGTATGTTATGTCACTGATTATTTTCATAAATAGCCCTAACAGTGTGAAGAAAAACAACGTGCCGAAGATGACAGGGTAGTCACGGTTGATTGTTGCTTCAAAGCCGAGTAAGCCCAATCCGTCCAGTGAGAATATGATTTCAATCAATAAAGATCCTGTAAAGAAAATAGAGATAAAGGCGGATGGGAAGCTGGCAATAACCAACAGCATTGCGTTGCGAAAGACATGGCCGTATAAAACGCGGTTTTCGGAGAGTCCTTTTGCGCGGGCTGTCAGGACATAGTTTTTGTTAATCTCATCCATGAATGAATTTTTTGTGAGCATCGTAAGTCCAGCGAAGCCACTGATAACAATAGAAAAAACGGGAAGTGTTATGTGCCAGAGATAGTCTAGTATTTGCTGGTACCATGCGAGCTCTTCGAAATTATCCGAGACGAGCCCCCGCAAAGGGAATAGGTCGAAATAGCGCCCACCCGCGAAAAGGATGATTAAAAGAATTGCGAATAAAAAAGATGGAATGGCATAACCGATGAAGACCACCGCACTGGACCACACGTCAAAAGGAGAGCCGTCTTTTACAGCCTTGCGGATGCCAAGCGGGATAGAGACAAGATAAATGATGAGTGTCGACCATAGCCCCAAAGAGACGGATACAGGCAATTTTTCCATGACGAGGTCAAAAACCTCGACGTCTCTGTAATAGCTTTCGCCGAAATCAAATTGCAGGTAATTGCCGATCATGTGAAAGAAGCGCTCATGCATTGGTTTGTCGAAACCAAACTGTATTTCAAGCTCCTTGATAAATTCAGGATCAAGTCCTTGCGCGCCGCGATATTTAGACTCTCCAGAAGAGCCACCGCTGCCTGAGATAGACTCCATGCTTTGTTGCGGGTTGCCTGTTTCGGACAGCCCTGCACCGCTAACGCGCGCTGTGCTATCAACGTCTAGGCCTTGAAGCTGTGCGATAACGCGTTCAACCGGGCCGCCGGGTGCGGCTTGGACAATCAGAAAATTAATCAGCATAATCCCGAAAAGTGTCGGGATGATAAGAAGTAATCTTTTTAGTAAATAATGTCCCATTACTTATACCTTTGGCTTTATGTTCCATGATGTGGCGTGCCACAGGCCATTTTTGTCTCTTTGTAATACGCCATAAGCGCCTGTCGACAGTTTAATACTGTGTTGATGGCTGAAGGCTTCGTACTCGCCTGTGATGTGAGGGGCAAATCTGGCGATGCCATTGCTGGTAACAACGAATGTTGTACTGTCTGTTGCAAGGTTGTCGGCAAATGCTTTCCAGTCTGCAATGATTTGCTTTGGGTTAACGTCCCATCCTTGTGGAGGTTCGGCGTTTTTGTCCCAGTTTTCAATGGCCTGCTTGCCGATGCGTGCGATGACTTCGTCCTCGGGTTTGTTTTCATCCGGGCCGTAATCAATCTCGTTTAAGAATGTTTTTGCCTGTGGTGTGAGGTTAAGTCCCATTTCATTAAGGGCGATAAGCGCCGTTTCTTTTGTGCGGCTTAGTTCCGAGCTATAGGCGTTATCAGGAATAAGTGCAGCCTCTTTGAGGGCTGCGCCCAAAGCGCGAGCTTGTTCGCGTCCTTTTTCAACAAGGGGAATATCTGTGCGAGCCCCGACGCGCGTCGGCGTGTCTGTGGCGTCGAAAGTATTGCCATGTCTTGCGATGATGAGCCTTGTCATTTTGCACTTTCTTTGGTTTATTATGATGAAAAGATAAAGCAATAAGACAAGCAAATAAAGGACTTAAAATCATGGCCGTACAAATCGCAGACCGTCTTTCACGTATCAAACCATCACCGACTTTGGCCGTTAGCGCCAAGGCTAAAGAGCTTAAGAGTCAGGGCAAAGATGTCATTGGTCTAGGATCTGGAGAGCCTGATTTTGATACGCCGGACTGGATTAAGGATGCTGCCAAGCGAGCAATAGATGAAGGGCAGACTAAATATACACCTGTTCCCGGTACGCCTGAGCTGAAGCAAGCTGTGATCGATAAGTTCAAGCGTGACAACAATCTTGAGTACACAGCCGAGCAAGTGATTGTCGGTACAGGTGGAAAACAGGTTTTATATAATGCGCTTATGGCTAGTCTTAATCCGGGTGATGAGGTTTTGATCCCAGCGCCTTATTGGGTGTCTTATCCTGATATGACCCTTTTGGCAGAGGGCACGCCTGTGATTGTGGAATGCGGACAGGAAAATAACTTTAAACTGACGCCTGAACAGCTTGAGGCCAATATCACGGATAAAACGAAATGGGTGATTATAAACTCTCCTTCTAACCCGACAGGCTCGGTTTATACCTATGAAGAGATGAAGGCGCTCACCGATGTCTTGCTGAAATATCCGAATGTGATGGTGCTTTCCGATGATATTTACGAGCATATTCTCTATGATGGGTTTGAGTTTTGCACACCGGCTCAGGTAGAGCCGAAACTTTTCGACCGTACCTTGACGTGTAACGGTGTTTCCAAGGCATATTCCATGACGGGCTGGCGTATCGGTTTTGCCGGAGGCCCTGCCGCCCTTATTAAGGCAATGGGGAAAATACAGGGGCAAAGCACCTCTAACCCATCCTCGATTTCACAAGCAGCAGCAGTTGAAGCGCTTAACGGAGACCAGTCTTTCCTTAAGGGGTGGGCGAATGAATTCAAACAGCGTCGCGATGTTGTTGTTGGAATGCTAAATCAGGTTGAGGGTATAACCTGCCTTAATCCAGAGGGCGCCTTCTATGTTTACGCCTCTTGTGCCGGTGCAATCGGTAAGGTAACGCCAGAGGGAAAAGTGATCCACACAGATGAAGATTTCGTCACGTATTTGCTGGAGGCAGAGGGGGTTGCTTGTGTGCATGGTGAGGCTTTTGGCCTTAGCCCGTATTTCCGCATTTCTTATGCAACAGACATGGAAAGCCTGAAAGAAGCCTGCACACGTATCAAACGCGCCTGTGCAAAGCTCGAAGCGCCTCAGGTTAAAAGCGCCTAAATTCTCATTCAGTCGTTATTCAGGTTTGACTAATCATATAGGCTTGGCTGTGCGACTATAAAACGCACAGCCTTTATTGTTGTTTGTTTCTGGAACCGTTAATCAATCAGGAATACCCCTCCGGGCAGTCTGGTAAAGCTTGCTGCACGTGATATTGGGGGCTGTTCGTCCTTATTCGTCTGAACTGGCGCTGTTGCTTCATTCTTGCAAATTTCGTCCGAGGCCTCTTCTGCTGTTTCTTGCGTGTATAAAGGGTCGTCTCCGGGGTCGGAGGGGGCATCCAGAGGCTGCCCATTGTTTTGAAGTAACGGCTTCGCTGCATAATCGCCAATAAGTGATTTCATTGTGCGAAGCATACGCTCTCGTTCTCGGCCCTTTAATGCTTGGGGGTTGTCATCCTGACCATTCGGCATATCCGGATGGACGCCATTGAGGTCATGATCGGCGGCTTGTGAACCGCCTAGATTGTTGAAAAAGGACATGATCTCGTCAACGAGGGGCAGGTTCGTTTTTTGCGCTTTTTTCTCTCCACCCCTTATATACTCTGTTGCAGCCTCTAACTGAATTTTGACTTCCTCGATTAGTATATCCCGCTCTAGCTTTAGGTCTTCTAATGCTTGAATAAGTTTTTCCAGTAATATCGGGTCGCCATCAAGTGGGTTATGCTCTCCTGCGGTTTCTCTTGTGCTCGCACCTAAACGTCCTGCTGCAATTTTTGCGGTTCTATGGCAAGCGTGGGGATCGTTATGGCTAAGCAGGAATGTTTGCGGAAGATGTGTTATTTTAAGGCTGGTTTCGAGTTTTTCGATAACCCGTTCGCCATTCTCAATCAGTTTCAAAATATCACCGAAACGTGGGGCTGATTTGAGGTCTCTTAGGCTCCCATTCTTAAGGAGTGACAATCTGAGAGCGTTTAGGTTGCCGATGATTGTGTCCGCTGGGATATCTTCTGCACTTTGCTTAAATAGCCATTTCAGCACGCCTTCTAGCGGGTCACCTGTAAATTTGGACATATTGCTGGCGCTAAAGAACGGGCTGATATGAACGCAGGGTGTTAGAGACCGTATGAGTGTGGATTTAAAGTCGTCGTCATAAATCATTAGGTCGGTGTAGAGAAGGCCGCTTGTGGAATGAGTCATGTGGAAAACTGGAATCTCTTGGGCTCTTTCTTTTATTATTTCTTGGAGGGGGCTGTCCTTGTCCGTGTAAAAGGCCTTTAGGATATCTTTGAAGTGGTCGTAAAATTCTTTCGGGTCTTGGTCGTAGTCTTCGGGCTGTGGCAGTTCCATAATCAAAACGGAAAGGCCTTGTTTGTTCAGCTCCTCGATCATTGATTTATAGGCGGCTGTTGGTGCGCGTAAGCCACTGCTGAAGGCGACCAGACCTTTTGGTTCTCGCGCTTCGCGATAGATGCAGGTGATCTCATAGTCGTTTACTGTGAAGGGGATTTTTTGCCAGATGTCTTCGGCTAATGGCAGGTTGCGCTCAAGCCGCAGTTCATTGCGGCGCGCCTGTCCGAAATGCCGCAAAATCTTTTTCTTTAATGTCAGTCTCTCACCGCTTTGAGCGTTTGCTGTGTCCATTATAAGATCTAATGCCTACCGCTTCTTTTTACCATATCGTATAAACTGCACTGCTGGATAAGTAAAGTCACGCTGAATTTGTTGTGCAGAGCGAGCGGATTGTGGATAGTTATTGAGTGTGGATATAAAAAAGCCGGGTCCCAAAGGACCCGGCGAGTTGAACAGGGAGGTTTCACGTCTGGGAGACATGAAAAATGCCAGCAATTGCTGGCAAACCTCAATTTATACTGATTTGGTTATGTGCGTGCAAGTGTAAAATGCATATGTATGAGATTTTTTTGTTAAAGGCTTGAAAGTCCTAAATCTTGTGCCTCTAGTTTTTTGATTTTATCGCGCAGCTGAGCCGCTCTTTCAAATTCCAGCTCTGCGGCAGCCTCGCGCATTTGCTTCTCCAGATCCTTAATCTGTGTTTGCAGGTCTTTTGGTGAGAAGGCTGCTTGATCCTCTGCAACTCTGGCCAGTTTCTGGGCGCGGTCTTCCTCCGCATAAACGCTTTCACCTATGGCGCGTTTAACGGTCTCGGGGGTGATCCCATGTTTCTCGTTATAGGCGATTTGTTTTTCACGGCGGCGATCGGTTTCTTCTAACGCGTCCTTCATGCTTCCTGTCATTTTATCGGCGTATAAAATCACTTTGCCTTCGACATTTCTTGCGGCGCGTCCGATGGTTTGAATAAGCGAAGTGCGAGAGCGCAGGAAACCCTCTTTATCGGCATCTAGAATGGCAACGAGTCCGCATTCCGGGATGTCTAACCCCTCACGCAGTAGGTTGATTCCGACTAGCACGTCAAATTCGCCCAGACGTAAATTGCGAATAATCTCGATGCGGTCAAGAGTGTCGACATCCGAGTGCAGATACGTCACTTTCAAACCGTTCTCGGATAAGTATTCGGTAAGGGCTTCGGCCATTTTCTTGGTGAGTGTTGTCACGAGAATGCGATAGCCCTTTTCAGTAACTTCTCGGCAAGCGTGCATAAGATCGTCGACTTGATGTTTGGTCGGGCGGATTTCAACATATGGATCAATAAGTCCTGTCGGCCTTACGATTTGTTCCGCAAATACGCCTTCGGTTTGTTCCAGTTCCCACGGGCCGGGGGTCGCCGAGACATAAATGCCTTGTGGCCGCATTTGATTCCATTCCTCGAATTTGAGCGGTCGGTTATCAATAGCGGCAGGTAAGCGGAAACCATAATCAACCAATGTTTGTTTTCTGGCGCGGTCACCATTGAACATACCGCCGATTTGCGGAACGGTGACATGGCTCTCATCCAGAAAGATCAGCGCGTCTTCAGGCAGGTATTCAATAAGGGTAGGGGGCGGTGCGCCGGGTGCGCGACCGGTAAGGTAGCGAGAATAATTCTCGATTCCCTGACAAGCACCAGTGGCCTGCATCATTTCTATATCAAATTGTGTGCGTTGTTGCAGGCGCTGGGCTTCGAGTAGTTTGCCCTGTTCTTCAAACTCTTTCAGGCGTGTTTTCAGGTCGCGCTGGATCTCTGATATGGCCTGCTGCATTGTCGGTCCCGGCGTGATATAATGAGAGTTCGCATAAATGCGTACGCCTTCAAGCTTGGCGATTTTATGGCCGGTCAGTGGGTCAAATTCTGTGATCTCTTCGATCTCATCTCCGAAAAAGCTAAAGCGCCAGGCGCGATCTTCAAAGTGTGCAGGGAACAATTCGACTGTATCGCCACGCACGCGAAAGCTTCCGCGTTCAAAGGCAATGTCGTTGCGTTTATATTGCAGCGCGACCAGTTTTTGTAAGAGAGCATCCCGATCCATTTGCTCGTCTTTACGGATGGTCAAAGTCATCGCCTGATAGTCTTCCTTAGAACCAATACCGTAAATACAGGAGACGGAGGCGACAATGATAACGTCGCGCCGCTCGAACAAGGCGCGTGTGGCCGAGTGGCGCATTCGGTCAATCTGTTCATTAATTGTGCTTTCTTTTTCAATGAAGGTGTCGGATCGCGGGACATAGGCTTCGGGCTGATAGTAATCATAATAGGACACGAAATACTCAACCGCGTTATCGGGAAAGAAAGCCTTCATTTCTGAATAAAGCTGTGCTGCCAAAGTCTTGTTGGGCGCCATGATAAGGGCGGGGCGCTGCACTTCGTCAATGATATGCGCCATCGTGAAAGTCTTGCCCGAGCCTGTAACACCGAGTAAGACCTGATCGCTTAGCCCGTCATTGATGCCTTGTACGAGTTGCTTGATAGCGTTTGGCTGGTCGCCTGCAGGTTTATATTCGGATTTCAGGGCGAAGCGCTTTGTTTCGTTAAAATGCGTTTTCTGTTGTTGTTCGGCAATTTGTCCCATGACACTAGAGATAACGTTTTTTCTGGACAAAACAAGCGCTGATATAATATATTTACATAAAACAAATAAGGGTGGGTGATATAAGTTATGACGACGAAGAAAGAAGAGCCGAAAAAGCCTGCAGATCAAGGGGAAGATATCGGTGCGCCGCGCGAAAAAAAGCGCAATTATGACCATTTTATAGGTTCCGGTTCAGGCGGAACTGATGCCGATCCTAACGCAAAGCCGAGCCAGGCCAACCCTAATGATGCGTTGCAAGTGGACGAACATGGTCGCTCTGTTCGAAGAGCGCGCGACCCTTACAAAGGAAAGAAGCCGCTTTATAAGGGGCAAAAGGTTGTGGTTCTTGTTGAAGATGTCGTGAATGCAGGAATGCTTGATCCTGTCGTCGGCAGAACGCTCATTGAGAATGGTTTTACAGAGATAGGTCATGCGCGTGATGCCTTGAAAAATGATTATGACATGATGGTGGCTGATCTTGGGCTTGTACGAGATGCGGATGAGACGGCCAGAGCGATGCGCTATATCGATATGTCTTTGCAGCTTGCCGCTAATTATTTTGTCGCCCAGACAAGTGATGCAGGGCGTATGGTGCATGAAGAAAATTTCAACACTTATAAAGAGTACTTTGCCCGATTGGGTGTCGAGGTGCAGCTTGATCCGGCCGATAACAGCTGGGAAAGACCTGTTGATACACGTGATCCGGATTGCATCGATGTTCAGACATTAACACTGGCCGAGGCCGCGCAAAGACAAGCCTTTACCGAATACGGGATGAATGGCCGTTACGTTGATGAGCTGGCTAAGCATGAAAGCTTTAACGACTGTAAAACACTCAAACAGCTTTATGACCGTTTTCAGGAATTGGGTGAAGATATGGTTATGCACGTGCTCACGGAGAGAAAAATCCCAGGCGTTGGCCCTGTAATGATTGGGCGTATCTATGCGGATGTTATTGATACATATGAAAGATTAGAAAAAGATTCCTATCTGCCTGTTCCTGAAGGACGTTCAGAGCATGATATTAAGGCTGTGGCCAGAATATCAATCGCGCCGCCTTCACCTAAAATGTAAAAGCGAATGAGGGCTTTGCACCTTTGCAGCGAACAGGCTATCCTTGTATTCGCATAGGTAACTGCAAGTAAAGGTTTG
>CAXGMH010000060.1:0-13026 GCA_964010795.1 uncultured Alphaproteobacteria bacterium | reverse complement strand
CCCCCGACACAAGGATTATGATTCCTCTGCTCTAACCGACTGAGCTACTCCGCCACTTATGCGCTTTGCATCGAAATGAGCCTGTTTTTTACTCTGCTTTTGTACGCCCTGTCAAGCATTCTGATGATGAATGTTGTCCTAAGCTTGTTCTTTTCGGGAAAAATAGGGAGAGGGATTCTATATGAAAAAAATGCCTTGTTATTTTTTTATTGTTTTTTCATTTAAAGTCAGTGACTTATGGATTTTTTGATGATTTAGGCAAAATTAAATTTGCATTTATATAAAATTTTATGTAAATTAAAAATATAGGGTGTGATTAAAAATTGTCTTGAGGGAGGCATTTTTAGCGGAGAGGGCTTAAAGGACGTAAACGTCCGGGCCAGGATGCGAGCATGAGGGGGAAACGGGTGATTTGACGGAGGCGTGTTGCCTTAGCGTGAGTGAGGGCTTTGAGCAAAGTGACACGCCTCCGATACCCGCCAGATTGTGTAGAGAATATAAAATAGGGTAGAAGAGTGTAGATCATAAAAGGACGCTTTATTTGTATAAGCGTTTCTTATATCGAGAGAGTGAGACAGGCCGCATCCTTTGGGAGGCGGCCTTATTTTTTTGGCTTACGTTTTGGGTAGAGGGACGGCTGGTCGATATCTGCCCAATGTTTTCTTATATGTGTTTTGGTCAGTGGCTCGGTTAGCGCCATGAGTGAGAAGGGAGAGCGCACGCTTTGTGCCGTATCGTGACCAAGAGGGCGGAAGGCGATTTCTGTGTTTACACGTTTTGTTCGGGTGAACGGGATTCCGAGCGGGAAACGGAGTCTCACGCCTGCTTGGAAGTGGTCGGCATCTTGGTCATTGATATGGGATTGTTCTTCCATTGTGCTCCAGCGCAGCTCAATACCTATCGTGCTTTGTGCGGGACCGTCAAATTGCAATGTTGTATCCGCTCCATAATCGCCCGCGAGATAACGTCCCGCTCTTAGATCGAGCGTATACTGCCCCGATGGTGCTGTATAGGCGGCATTGATCTGAGCGGTATGGTGGCGCGCGCTTGTCGGGCTGAGAGCGGCTTCGGAGAACGGATCGCGCTTAGAGACAGAATAATAGCTGGCGCCGAAAGCCCAGTCACCGTTGAGTGGGCGGTACAGAGTTTCTACTCCGTAGCCTTCAAACATTTCTTCAAGATACCCATAGCCGACAACAAAATGAAGATTTTCTTTTGTCGTGAAGGGAACGGCGGCATAAAGATTGTCCAGAACAACGCTTTGTTCTTGATATATAGGGAGGTCAGAACGCACTGGCTTGCCTTTGATGGAAGGGTGTTTCGGCTTCTTTCGGTCTAGATTATCGGCAAGATTAAAGTTGAGCTGTGCACCAAAGATATAATAGCGTTTGCTGGATCTGTATTCAGAGGCAAAGCCAAGTTGTGCTTGTGTGCGGTATAAAACCTCGGCACGGCTGTTCTTCTGGCGATCCATTTCATGCATGACGCCAAGAGAGTAATCGCCATAAAGAAGAGCGCCAATGAGCGAGTTGCGAAAGTTATCGCGCTTTCCGGGAAGAGTAGCCATCTTACTTTTTGCAGGCGCATTCATATGAAAATCAAGATTATGCCAGATTTCGTTAGGCGTGCGGCTTTGCTCGACATAGAGGCGCTCCATGTCTTTGCGTAAAAGGCCGAGATGCAGGCCTTCTATGCCCTTATGATTGAGCGTTAAAGAGAAGGCCTCAACCTCTTGCGGTGCGACAGCATGAAGCTGTGCGGCTGCCTCGGCTAATTGTTTGGGGGTAGAGCCTTTGCCGTTCAGGTCGAGATAGGCGTGGAGAATATTCGCCTCTTGGCCAAGCTTGTAAAGTGCCGGGCTGGCTTGTGTGTCCTGAAGCGCAAATCCGATCAGTTTACCGCCATGTTTGGGGCGTCCGGATTCAAAGGCCGGTGGTTTTGGTATGGCAAAGAGGTGTTGGATAAAACCTGGGAGTGTGCGCGGGCTTTGTGCTTGGTCTATGGCCTCGGCCAAGCTTAGGCTCGGCAGGAGAAGGAAAAGACAGGCCGTTATTACAAGAAAGCGCATGACGCTATATTGCGGCAGGTAAGGTAGCGATGATAGCCCTTAAGAGCCTATATGGGCTGTGATCCCCATATTTGTTGTTTCGGTCTTAAGTGCTTACGGGATGTCGCGGGGGTTACTGTGTGTAATAGCTATAAAGCTTGTCGACAGCGCCGTCGCATTTTGTGATGTCATCATAGAGCACATCAACTGTTTTTGCCTCATCAACACGCGCGATGGTCTCTTTGAGGGCTGTATCAAAGGCCTTGCGCATATCATCTTCGCGTCCGGAATTGGTCACGAAGTAGCGTAAGATATTAGAGAGACGCTGAAAGTGGTCGCGCACATCTTCGGCGCTTTGCCCCTCCGATGGGTTATAGGGGTGGTTCTCAATGCCGTATGCCGCACCGCCATAGATGCTGGCGCAATGCACAACGTCTTCGGCGCGTTGTTTGTCCCAAGGTTGCCAGCCGGCCACAGCCGGCTGACAAGCAAAAAATAAGATGAGTGCCGTTATAAAGCGCATCATATATACATTATGTGTGCAAAGGGCGGCCGTGAACGGCGAGAGCTGCTTCTTTCACTGCTTCATTGAGTGTCGGGTGCGCGTGGCAAGTGCGTGCCAGATCTTCGGCGCTGGCACCGAATTCAATTGCAAGGGCTGCCTCGGCGATCATTGTGCCGGCTTCCGCGCCAAGGATATGAACGCCTAGAATGCGGTCCGTCTTCTCATCGGCCAAAACCTTAACAAAGCCTTGTGTGGCGTTCATAGCGCGTGCCCGACCATTGGCAGAGAAAGGAAACTTACCTTTCTTGTATTTCACGCCATCCTCTTTCAGTTGCTCTTCTGTGCGGCCGACTTGTGCGGCCTCGGGATATGTGTAAACAACGCCGGGTATAGCATTATAGTCGATATGTCCGGCTTGACCTGCGATCAGCTCGGCCAGAACAACGCCTTCATCTTCGGCTTTGTGTGCGAGCATGGGGCCTGCGATGACATCACCAATGGCATAAATGCCGTCAACATTGGTTCTGAACTTGGAGTCTGTCTCTACCTGACCGCGCTCATTTGTCTTCACACCAAGATTATCCAGACCGAGGCTGTCTGTGTAGGCTTTGCGGCCGACAGCTACCAATACGATATCAGCCTTGATTGTCTCGGAGTCTCCGCCTTTGGCCGGCTCGACCTTTAAGGTTACGCCGCTGCCGGAGGATTTGGCTTCTGTTACTTTGGTGCCAAGTTTAAACTCCATACCTTGTTTGGAGAGGATTTTCTGCATTTCTTTTGATACTTCGCCATCCATGCCGGGCAGGATACGGTCAAGATATTCAACCACAGTTATCTCTGCGCCCAGACGCCCCCAGACAGCGCCCATCTCAAGGCCGATATAGCCGCCGCCGATGACAACCATTTTCTTGGGCACTTTATTCAGTTCCAAAGCACCGGTTGAGCTGACGATGTTTTTCTCGTCAATTTCGATTCCGGGCAAGGATGCGACTTCAGATCCTGTGGCAATGATAATATGTTTGGCGCCGTAAATTTTATCCCCAACTTTAACTTGGCCTTTCTGTGGAAGAGTGCCTTTTCCTTTTAACCAGTCTACTTTGTTTTTCTTAAACAGAAACTCGATCCCTTTGGTGTTGGACTCAACGACATCTTCCTTATGTTTCATCATGGTTTTAAGGTCGAGAGACACTTTACCAACCTTTACGCCCATATCGGCTAAATGGTGGTTGGCTTCGTCATATTTCTCGGAGGCTTGGAGGAGAGCTTTAGAAGGGATACAGCCTACGTTTAAGCAGGTTCCACCCAACGTCTCACGCTTTTCTACACAAGCTGTTTTCAGGCCTAATTGAGCGCAACGAATAGCGCATACATATCCACCAGGACCTGATCCGATAACGATAACATCATAATCTTTTTCGATAGAATTTTTATCTTGCGCCATTTGCTTTTTCCCTTTAAGAAGCCGTTAATATTTTTGGTGTTTACCAGTGATAAAGACTCGGCTCATAGTTGTAAAGTCTGAACGGGGATTTTGACTTACAGTCGCTGAACATGAACAGGTTGAGGCACTAAAAACTATGCAGCTAAAGTTTTTACATATTTTGGTTGCTTTTGGGAACAAGGATTTGTTATAAGTCTTTAAATTAAAAAAAACTGGGAGAGTATCGTATGGCGCCCCAAGCAAGTGGAAACTTCCAAGCGGCAGCACAAAAAGTCCAAAATGGACACAAGCAAGCAGAGATTGAACAGAGATTTGCTGATGCAGCTATGAATGGTGGCTTTGATGAAAATCGCCACATAGAGACAGAATTTAAACTTCAAGTTTTTAATGCAGCCGATTTAGAGGCTATACGTAAATATTTTGAAAAACGTGACTTAATTGTTGGTGATTATAGTGACCAGCTGATTAGCTGCTTTTATGATGACCCGATGCTTCGCATGGCGAAGAGTGGCACGTATTTAAGGGTACGTGGGCGCCGTAGGCGAGATCAGGAGACTGGCTTAATGCAAATGGCGAATGAGCAAATTTGCCTTAAAAATAAAGGTGTCGTGCTTGGCGATATGCGTTTGCGCGACGAAGTTGAAAATAATTTAGAAAGCCCGAGTGTCATTGACTTCGGGCTTTTGTTTTCTGCAAACTCTGCTGTAAGCCGAGATTACTTTAGTTTAATTGGTTTTCGTATGGAGGATATCAAAGAACACTTTCAGGCTAAGGTGAACCGCCGCTGTTTGAAGCTTATGCTCTTTGTTGCCCCGGATGAGGTCGATGGTAGGCGTACGCTTAAAACACCCGAACAGATTAAAGAGATGTCCGGTTTCAGCATAACCGATGAAGATTTGTATTCATCCGAAGGTGTGGTTGACATAGAGGGACATAAATGGGTGCGCGTTGTAGCCGAATATAATTTGGATGCGTGTAAATACTACAAGGCGACGCAAGATATGGATATTGATCTTGAATTTAACGAAGATTATGAGGCTGAATTTGAGATTTTGACAGCCGGAAAACCATGTCCATATGATCAGAATAACAATCAGATCGTCAGCGCACTCACGACAAGCCCATTTGCAGAGGAGCAGGATTTGCTTGCCGTACAGCGTGCTTTAAAAGAGCTGTCTAAAGAGGCTGTGCGTTCTAATCCAGAGAATATATTCAAGTCCGGTGCAGATCTTTACCGCGTCAATCCTGTCGGTAAAGCGGAAAGAGGCATGAGTGCTTATATCAAGGCTGCGAACGGGACAGCCGTTAAGGTTGCTGAGAACCCACTGACATTTATGGGCGCACCAGTTGAGTTTAAGTTTGACTATCAAATGTGGTTGCCTGAAATTGCGTCTAAAAAGGCGCAAAGCAATACAAATTTATCAGATGCTGCCAATGATGATATATTCGTTAAATCAGATGATCTTACAGCAGGTTTTGGGGATCATTGGAGTGTAACGCTTCCTCAGCCTAAGCTTGCAGGGTAAGGGGTTGGTTTTGAGCCGGGTTTACGTGCTATTTTGCGCGTGCGATATGTCTTGCTGATTGCAAGCTGTGAGCAGTTCGTTTAGGCTTTCTCCTATGAAATACAAAGAGATCACAGCAGCGCTGGCCTCTGCGCTTGAGGCTGGCCCTGAAATCGTCGGCTATAAATATGCTATCGCGGCATTGATCTATGGCTTTGAGAAAGATATAGGCGCACATTCTCTTTATCTTCGTCGTAACGGTTTACCGCCTGTTTTGCAGGGAAGGGTGGAGCCGGATGCGCATCTGGGTGATTCCGGCCCGACAGTACACGCAGAAACAAGATTGATCGCCGAGCATGGCGGTGTATCGCTTATGGGCAGGGGCGTGCTGGTCTCTGACCCGCCGTGCCCGAATTGTATGAAAGCCCTGATCGGCGCAGGATTATCACAGGTTCTTATTGCCTCTCATGGTTTCGATCACGGCGTCTGGTATAACTCTGTGGATGAGATGGGGATAAAACGCGCCCGTTATTTTCATGAAGTCTCCTGTGTTCTGGCCAAGGCTGCTGGAGTCGAGGTTTTACGCATTTCTTCAGATGGTTCGGTAGAAGACACCTTGGTTGCCAAACCTTCAAAGCAAGTGGATAAGCTCGGCTTTGCCCATGTGGAAGACTTAAGCGAGGTGGGGGCTGCCGGTGAGGCGTTTAAAGAGAACCGCTCTTTTTGGGAGGGGTATCCCTATGCTGTGAGTATTGTGCATGACCCATCAGGAAAGCGGTCACTTTTGATAACCCGAGAGCAATATCTCGGTGCTATGGATGAGGGTGGGGCGCGAGAGATCAGGCGAGGATTTGAAGATCAGGGCAGTTTGCGCTATCGCCTGATGCTCGATCCGCTCAGCGGTTTGCTCTCGGCCGCTGCGGCATATGGCCTAAGCCTTGCGGGGCAAAGCCCTTATGTCTCAGAGCTGCCTACTGCGCGCTGTATTGTTAACGCTTTGGATGCGGATATTGCGGGGCTTAGGCTTGCCAGTTTGATACCGCAAAGCGAGAAAGGGGAGCAAAGCCGCATAGCGCTTGAGATGTTACAAAAAATAAGCGCGCTCTACGTGAAAGAAAGCGCGCCTGAATTCGATTAATCTATATATTTATCTTAATATTTAGTTGCCTGGTTGAGGCGGGGTAATTGTAAAAGTCTGATGGCGGATGCCATTTGCCGTTACATCTGATGTTTTTTCTGCGCAAAATTGATCGGGCTGACAGTTTTCGAAATCCATGCCGCGCTCGGCAGCAAGCCTTAACCGTGTTTCCTCTGAGTTGGCGAGAATGTGGTTAATCAGGGCGTTTTGGAATTGCGCTCTTATTTCAGGATCCATATGAGATAAACCAACAGCAGTCGCCTCATTAAGGCCCTGTATATCAATTACACTTTCCTTAAACTCCATGCAGTCTTCGTCAAAAGCGATGCCGTTTTCATCTCGTACGGGCAATGGAGAAATATAGTTTGTAGCTTCACCATTGTCATTGACGAGCGTTCCCATAGCATGGATGCCGCAAGTTTCAGGGTTCACGCCATAACCGGTTCCTAATGGAATGATATTATTTGGCTCTGACGCTGCTTGCATAGCTGTTGCGACAAGTGCAAATGCTGTAGCTGCTGCTGTAAACATAGTTTTCCCCCTCTATATGTGCTTGACGCCTTACAGGCGTGGTGCCGGTCTATCGCAACGAGCGCCAACTTCTGCGGCTACATCTTTGTCTTCAGATGGATCCATATCACTGCAGCTGCGCTCTGAAAGCGGTGTCGGCGCGGAAGATCCATTGATGATCGCGTCGTCAACGGTGTCTCTTGCAACATAAGGTGCAGGAGCGGAAACAGGCGCAGGTTGAGGGGCTTGGGCCGCAGCGCCACAAGCATTTTCCCCAAAGCGTTCTCTTAATACGCTGCAAGTTGCATTTTCATGACCGTTTGCTACGGCTGCGACTACGGCATCATTCAAAGATACACGGTCGTCTTCGGTCTGTCTGATTTCTGATGCGCTTAATAGGCTGGCATTCCAGTCAGCAAGCTCTTCGGCATTACAGGGGCGCACAGTTGATTCACTGTTTTCCCAGTTGATAAGATACAGACCTCTTCTTCTGACTTCTTGATCCGGAATCATACATACTTTAGTGAAATCGATTTCAGTCATGTCCAGCGCTGTTGAGCCGTGATTTCCCATGCCGGGTAGAACAAGAAAGCTTTGGTCGATCCCTTGTTGCTGAGCTTGTCCTTGTTGTTGTCCGTTCTCAATATTGATGCCACCGTCTCCAGTGTTACAATTTATAGGCATACCAGTGCTTGGATCTCTTGGGCAGGCTTGTGCTTCCGCGCTTTCGCTGAAACCTACGCTCATAGCTGTTCCGGCTACGATTGCTGCAAATCCCATAAGTGCATAATTTTTCATACTAAATTCTCCTCACCCGTGATTGGGTTAAACGTTAAAGTTTGGTTAACTTGCCATATCGGAAATAAATATGTCAAGAAAAAACCAGCCAAAACACAAAAATAATTTTTCATAATAAATTTCTTGCATCCTGCTTCTCTTTTCATATATAAAGGACGCACAGTATTTAGGCGGGGAAAGAATGACACTAAATTCAGTCACATTGCAAGACCAGATCGAAAGCGATGAAAATATGCGCCTCTTTTGGCTGCGTATAAAACAAAAGCTTGAGGAAATGCAAAAGCGTACGGCGGCTATGTATGCAGGTGGCTATTCTTCATTAAGCAATTCTTTTATGACCGCTGGCTATGATTTCAAGCGTGCAAATGTCGTTATAGATACAGCACTGCCATTCATTGGTAGTATGGTGTTTATGGGGGCCGTGCGCGGATTTGCAGGTGTCGCACTTGCCAGTACGGGTGGCGCGGTGGCGCTGATCGGTCTTGCCTTGGTTGTTGGTGTGGCAAAATACGCATATTCGAGACTTATTGATAAGCGCGATCATAAATCAGCCCTTATACAGGCCGGTGCTGCGGCTGGGTTTTCTATGCTCGGTGGTCTTGTCGGTGCGTTGGTAACCGATGAAGTGCTGGATTGGGCGGGGGAAAAGTTTAATTCTGTCTTTGGGGCGACAGCGCAGGCTCAGGAAATATCAACATCTATTGATACGGTAGGGCTTGAGGCTGGACAGCAGACCGGAGCCTCCGCCGCAATTGAAGCTGAGAATGTTCCTGATTATGAAGCGGGACAGACACTCATTGACCCGAGTGATTATAGTGGTGACCTTGCCGAAGTCGCACAAATGATTGCGCAAATGGATAACCCGTCTGATACGCTTTTAGAGACATTAGAGCAAGCTGAGCAGGGCACAGCTTGGGCGCTGAATAACCTTGCTTACTATATGCTGTATGATATGGAGGGGCTCTCATCTGCTGGGCATGACCAGTTAATCCATGATCTGTATGTACAGGCTGCGGAAGCTGGATTTGGCGATGCAGCGGAATCGGCCGAATTTATGGCGAACCGTCTTGATGTTGATGACAATGCCATGACCGATATTTTGAATAGGCAACAGCTTGAGATCCTGCAAGAGCGTGCCGAGCAAACACAGGCTCCTGAGCCGATGGTGGCGCAAGCGCCGGTTCCTGTAACCGTTCCTGCGCCAGTTGCTGTGCCTGAAGAAAGCTTCGTGCCCGAGCTTCCTGAGACGATTCATGTTGAGGTGTCTCAATTGCCATCTTTGGATGATGTGTCGGAAGCTGCGGAGGATGTGGCCTCGGAAGAGTCGGGCGGCCCTCTTAGCTTGGTTGATAATTTTGCCGCTGAAGTAGAAGCTGAAGCTGAAGTTGAGGCCGAGACTGAGCTTGAGCCTGCCTCAGATATTGCCGTCGAAGCCGAATCTTATGTCGAGCCTGTGGTTGAGACGGAAAGGCCTGCTTTTACTTGGGATGAAACAACATCAGCAGAAGCATTCGACGAAGAATTGCGTCACTTGCATTCCAAGCTCATGCAACAGCTTTCTGATTATTATGCTGATCCGAATGAGACCAGTCTGGCTGCTTATTACGAAGCGCTTGAGCATTATCAGGAAATCGAAGCGGCGAAGATGGAAACGGTTCTGGCGCGGCCGCAAGTCGTGGCTCAATGCGATTCCATATTCGATCATATACAAAAAACTTACAATGTGCACTGTACATCCCTTGTAATAGATGAAACGGTATTCGGAGACACAAATACAGTTGTCCGTTTAGATGAAAATTATCGCAGTTGGACAGGCCAGTACGATGCGACTGGTACGCCTGTAATGGAAGATATTGATAACACGATTGACTTCAAATTAGCTGCAGGCCATGAGATGTCCGTTGATACAATGATCGCGGCAATATCCAATAGTGCAGAGAGTGTTTTTACGCCCGTTGTGCCAATGCCTCGGCCTTGAATCTCAATGATTAATTGATAAATAAAACCGCTTGCCCCTGCCTTGCGCAGCTTTTATGATTGCCCTCATGAGTGAAAGACAATATTTCGGAACCGACGGTATTCGCGGACGCGCCAATGTGTGGCCAATGACCGCCGGCGTCGCGCAACAGGTTGCCCAAGCGGCGGCTGTTATCTTGAAAACCCATAAAACACATAGCCGTGTCGTCATAGGCAAGGATACGCGCCTGTCCTGCTATATGCTTGAACAGGCTATGACGGCAGGTTTCCTTTCAATGGGGATGGAGGTTCTCTTGCTAGGGCCCATTCCGACACCCGCTGTGGCTTTCTTGACTAAAGCTATGCGCGCTGATCTTGGCGTTATGATCTCTGCCTCGCATAATCCTTATGAAGATAACGGGATCAAGCTTTTCGGCTCTGACGGGTTTAAGCTCTCGGATGCAAAAGAAGGCGAGATTGAAGCGCTAATGGCGGGGGATATGACGCAACATCTGGCTGATCCCACAGAGATCGGGCAGGCCAAGCGTCTGTCTGACGGTCAGGGGCGTTATATCGAGCATATTAAATCGGCCAGACTTAAGCATTTTTCCGGTGGGCTGAACGGCCTCAAAGTCGTTGTGGACTGTGCCAACGGTGCAGCTTATCAGGTCGCTCCGCAAACCTTTTGGGAGCTGGGCGCGGATGTCATTCCGCTCTCGGTTGCGCCGAATGGCCGCAATATTAATGCAAAATGCGGGGCAACGGACACGCAGGCGCTTCAGCACGCAGTCGTTGAACATGGCGCCGATATCGGAGTTGCGCTCGACGGTGATGCGGATCGCCTGATTGTTGTGGATGAGAAGGGCGCGAAGGTTGATGGAGACCAACTTATGGGGCTATTGGCTGCGGACTGGAAAGAAAACGGCCACCTGAGCCCGCCAAAGCTTGCGGCAACAGTGATGTCTAATTTGGGGTTGGAGCGTCATTTAAAGCGTAGCGGGATTGAAATGATCCGTACCAAGGTCGGTGACCGCTATGTATTTGAGGCAATGCGCGAGCAATCTATCAAGATTGGGGGAGAGCAATCGGGGCATTTGATCTTGTCTGATTTCTCGACCACAGGGGATGGGCTTTTGGCGGCAACGTATATTTGTACGATGTTAAAACTCAGTGGTAAATTGGCTTCCGAAATGCTAAACGTGTTTAAGCCTGTGCCACAGATTTTGAAGAACTTCACCTATGATAAGGCAAAGGGATCGCCACTCGACAGACAAGAGGTTTCAAGCTATTTAGAGGCGCAAGCCAAAGAAATTGAAGATAAGGGCGGGCGGTTGTTAGTGCGCGCATCCGGTACAGAGCCGAAGATTCGTGTTATGGCCGAAGGTGACGACGCCGCTGAGGTCGAGGCTATGGTCGATCAGATCGTTGAGAATTTGCAGCAAAGAGCTGCGTAACCCGCAGATGAACTAGAAAGAGAGAGCGGATATGTCGAATTTAGTCGTGATTGGATCACAATGGGGTGATGAAGGTAAGGGGAAGATTGTTGATTACTTGTCGTCTCGTGCAGATGTCGTGGTGCGTTTTCAGGGGGGGCATAACGCCGGACACACGCTTGTTATTGACGGTGTAACATATAAACTCAGTCTTTTGCCTTCCGGTGTTGTTCGCGAAGGTAAGCTCTCTATTATCGGTAATGGCGTGGTTGTCGATCCTTGGGCATTGCTAAAAGAGATCGAGTCCGTCAAGGCGCAGGGGGTGAGCGTGACCTCTGAGTCGTTGCGCATTGCGGCTAATGCACATTTGATCCTGCCAGTTCATAGCGCTCTTGACCGCGCGCATGAGGCAGCGAGAGGCAAGGGGCAGATCGGAACGACAGGTCGCGGTATCGGCCCGACTTATGAGGATAAAGTGGCGCGCCGTGGTATTCGCCTGTGTGATCTGGCCGAGCCTGAGCAGTTAAAGGCAAAGCTGGAAACAATGATGGTTCATCATAATGCAACCTTGAAAGGGTTGGGTGCTGAGGAAATTGCTCCTAAAGAGATTTATGATGCATTGATGGAGTTGGCGCCTAAGGTTCTGCCCTTTATGGATATTGCTTGGAAAACATTACAGGCTGCTCATGCCGAGAATAAGAAAATCCTGTTTGAGGGTGCTCAAGGTGTGCTGCTTGATGTGGATCACGGCACATATCCGTTTGTGACGTCTTCGACAACGATTGCGCCGCAAGCAGCCGGTGGCTCCGGAACCGGGTTGAAGAAGCTGAACTATGTTCTTGGCTTGGCCAAAGCCTATACGACACGTGTAGGTGAGGGGCCGTTCCCAACAGAGCAGGACAATGAGGTTGGTCAAGGCTTGGGAGAGCGTGGTCATGAGTTTGGTACAGTTACCGGGCGTAAGCGTCGATGCGGATGGTTCGATGCGGTTCTCGTGCGTCAGGCCTGCCATGTTGCTGGTATTGACGGTATCGCATTGACCAAGCTGGATGTTTTGGATGGTATGAAAGAGATCAAAATCTGTACCAGCTATAGGCTCGACGGCGAAGAGATCGACTATTTCCCATACGGCATTGATGCGCAAAAGCGTATCGAGCCGATTTATGAAACGGTTGAAGGCTGGTCGGAAAGCACATATGGCGCAAGACGCTGGGCTGATTTGCCTGCGGCCGCGATTAAATATGTGCGCCGTATTGAGGAGCTGGTTGAAACGCCTGTGACCTTGCTTTCTACAAGTCCAGAGCGCGAAGACGTGATCCGTATTCAGGATTTCTTTTAAAAATATTAAGAAGTTTGTCCTATACTTTGGCCATGGGCAAATCGGGCTGTTTCATCGCCTTTTCGGGGGTGTATGATTTGTGCTATACTGATTTGATTTTTTTCAAGAACTGAAAAAGGCAGCCGGGGAAGGCAGAATATGGCTGAAGAACAGCAAAAAAACGAACAAGAAGCGACGATTAGCCGGCAATCGCCAGAGGCCTCTGCTGGCTCCGGGGCTGTGCAAGCGGGGGCGGTAAGTGGTGATGCTGCCGGAGGTGCGGGAAAGGGGCTGCCTTTTCTCGAGGATTTTACAATTTATCCTGACAGGTTTTTAGAACAAGGCATACACCAGCATGTAAAGTGTTTTGCCGCG
>CAXGMH010000059.1:0-13052 GCA_964010795.1 uncultured Alphaproteobacteria bacterium | reverse complement strand
CGCGCACAGCGCATAGCAAAAGCATTAGGGCGCAGTGGCGTTCATCTGGCTGAGATTAACATTGATGGCGGACCTCAATTGCGCGCTTATCGTGCGCAAGGCTTAATGGCCATGGACGCAAAGATGGAAACTATGGAGAAACCCGTTGCACGCCCAGGTATGTCCGATGTCACAATGACAGTTTCGGCTCGCGCTATTCTCAAACCCTAAAGCAGGCGTGAATTAGAGAGAAAATCACAGCTCAAAGCGCTAAAGCTATATTGTAAAACTTACTTAAACAGCTTAAGCTTTTGCTAATATATTTCAGCAATACTAATATATCTGGGATTAACCGGGCAGAAGAGATAGGCGTTTTTGATGAGTGAGAACACAGATTTAAAAGCAATCAAAGATACATTAATCACGATTGAAGACCGCATGACAGGCGTAGAAAAGCTTGTTGATAGACGCATTGCCGAACTTTCGACCGAGATCCATGCTACTACTGAGCTGATCTCAATGTCCGAAGATTCTATTAAGGCTCACTTCGGTGAAGCTCTCGCCGTATTACGCGATATTTCTTTCTCAGGCGACGGTGCAACACCGCATAACACAGGCGTTGAACTTGGCGCGGTCATCAACATCACAGAAGACGCAGCCTCACAAATTCTTCAATCAGCCGAGATGGTCGAAGAAATTGCAAGCTATGATGACGCAGATATGTGGAATGACGAGACAAAGAGAAATGCATCCTTGCAAGACCTAAAAGCCGCGGCGCAAAACATCATCCTCGCCTGCTCTTTCCAAGACTTAACCGGCCAACGCATCAGACGCACTCTCGATAATATCGAGACAATTGAAAAACGCCTGAGTGAAGCATTGGAGCGTCTCGGCATCGAAGTTGCCGACCTGAAACAAGGGCAAGACGAAACAGAAAAAGAAGAAAACAGAGCCGCATCTCAGGCTGATATCGACGCTCTATTTGGCTAAGTGTTGAATTAATTTAGCGCTTTACTTAGGCGCTTTTCTAGCGCTTAAACCAGCATTCATAGCGTTCACATAATCATTCCTCGCCTTCACCTGCGCAGCGATACCCTTAAAATCTTTGTAAAGCAACATGGCAGCAATGCCGAATAATGCCCAGGGCATGACGGTTGTTACAACATCAACAATGCCGTTATCGGTTACATTACGCAGAGCACTATACCCCCACTGATGAATGCCGGCCAAACTTGTGACGCCAACCGCTAATCCTGCACTCAACCTTGTTTTCTCGCTCTGCTCTTTCAGTGCCATATATGCCTTAATGCCCAAATAGCCAGCTGTAGCAGTCCCCAATATCCCCAAAAAATAATAAGTGCACGCGGCGGCAGCAAGACCGGTAAAAGCAAGAACACAAGCCTGCTTGAAAGGCGACATCTTACCTATGGTCGTTGCATAGGTTGAACTTAGCAGATGGGAGACAGATTTTTTTCGCATAATTTTCTTATACACGCCCATGAATAATTATGCAAATAATTTTCTTTTTAAAAAACGCCTTATCGTAAACGCAAAATCTGATTATACTGGTGACTTAATAAAGGATTCATATGATGGCAAAACTTAACACTCATGTTCTAAGAGAGAGATTCACTCTTCGTAATCCCAACTCGGATGATGACATCATGGTTATCGGTAGCAACCGCATGATCCTGCCCCTAATAAATCACGACGGCGATATTTATGACACACTCATTATTCGCGGCAAGCTCGCTCATGAAGTTATCCGCCTCTCAGCAGCTCTTTTAAAAGAATTTCAAGACCATGGCCCCTTTCTCAATCGCCAGACACCATTTGACTGGGAAGGTTTCTTTGGCGATATTCGCCGTGACTTTGACAAATCATATCACGATGAGAATTGGCTTACAGTTTACCGTAAAGGCAAGGCTGTTTTCACACATGGGGCACACCACCCCTTCCTCGACATTATTGAACAATGCGACACCAAGAACAGTGATGAGTATGATTTCTCCGTCGCTATGGCAGAACAAGCCTTTCGCGATGCCGGAAAATCAATTTCGATCGACCACCTTTCAACGATCGCCCTCGTCATCAATGTTTTAGACGACTCTATCCGCTGCGGTGTGATTCACCGTGGCTCTAACAAAACAAGTACATTTAATTTCCACGCGACCCTGCCAGAGGAAGTTACAAAGAACACACCGAAAAGTGTTGATCTGGCACACACTATTCGCGCCTGCGCCGCCTTCATCGAAGGCCTTAATCTAGCCTTTATTTTGGGACAGCTTGAGGCACAGTCAAAACAACCTGGTTTTAGCGCCAAAGGGACAGATGGCATCCAACTTAAGGCCGCAAAGAAGCTTATCTACACAATTGACACAGAGATCGACCAATATCTGGAAAGCTACAATGTTCGCTTCCGTCCCGAAAGACCTGACCTTGAACTTGCCGCAAAAGAAGCCAGTAAGTTTGTAAGCAAGAAAATGAAGAAGAAATAGACAAATTCTCAGCTATGACATCCACTCCTGATCTTTCCTTTTCTCTCATAGAAGAAACGCTCACGCTAAAGCGAACACGCAAAGACAGAGAAGAAAAAATCGAGATAGAAAATGCGCGCCTTAAGCTGGCTTTAACTGACCCCGCAAAACCAAATTCTTCGAACAAAGAAAGTCTCGTTATTCGTGGCAACCATCCACATCATGTCCTTCATATGGCAGGCTTTGCGATAGAAGAATACGAGAAATTCGGCCTATTCGAAGGACGTCCGACCAACATCAAATGGAGCGAAGCCTTTGCTGATATCCAGTCAAAGATAGATGACAAAATGTTTCCCCATAGCTGGATCGCCGTCTTTTGCAACGGTAAATATCTCTATAAATCAGAGGATACGGCCACCCTTCTAGACACACTTGAGCAAATTGACAGCAAGGCAAAAAATTATGATGAAACCTTGTTCAAATTTGAAAGTTCGATGGGACTAACCAAAAATCCGTATCATGTCGACCATCAGACAAAAACCTTTTACGTGCTTGATTACGACGCACAAGAAAAAGTAATCCATTCTGGGGTGTTATGCCCAAAAGGACAAAGCTCAACCAACATCACTATGATTGTCTCTGAAGGGGAAAGCCACGCAAAGGACAAAGATCGCCCCTATTACATTTATCCTTCTGTGAAAACCGCAGCGTGCCTAATGGAAGGCAGTCAGCTCGCCTATGAAATTGGTATTTGGCAAGCTGAAAAAGAATTCAAGAAAAAGGTCATCAGTGAAGACCGCCAGCGTTTTCTCAAACAAGGCCCGGATCACCTAATCACTCTCAGGCAAGAACTCAACCACTTGAAATCAAAATACACTGTCCGTTTTCGCCCTGAAGAACCTGTCTTTGAGGTCATCACCGAAGAAGGCCAGAAAGTCATCCAGAAAAAATACGACCCAAAGCAAAAACGCAAAGCGTAAGTCTTCGTCTCCTCTTGCCACGCATCAGCGCATAGCCAGAGAGTTCCGATATTCGATAAATTCTGGATTATCGACACGACAACGGTTCAGCGTCTCACCCATGTTCCATAAGCACGTGACATCATCATTACCACGGACGTAAAGTATTCTTTTGCTTCTGGAAAACTCCAGATCGTCATTAAGACGCTGCCAATCTCTTGTTGCGCTTACGACCTCACCTTCATCATTAATAATTGATGCGCTGCGCCTGCTAACATGGGAAACATTCACATCTTCCACCCAATCCGGCGCATCAACATCAATATAGTGAAGCGGAACATCGGGAGAAAAAGAATTCAGAACTGTAACAAAAGCATATAAACCTATCGCACAGGTAACACCAAAACCCGCCGCGAAAACCAGATCATCAGACATCTCTTTATTCATAAAACACACCCTCTCTTACGGTAAATCTAAGCTACCATAATACAGGATATACTTTTATGTCAATATTTTTATTTTATTTAGCTATCAGTGCCGTCCTTTTTCGTATCCGACATTGTGTCACCGAGGAAATTAGAGAAGTCAAAACCAAAGGCTGAATCCTTCTCTTCGCGCTCCTCAGCTACGAAAACATCATCATCTTGATCTTGCGCATCATCAGAGCGAGGAGCGATCCTGCCCTCTTTCTCAGCCTTGATACGAGCCTTTTCGATCATTGCTTCAAACTCAGTGTAAGAACAAATACCGAGGTCGGCCGGATGGCGTGGCTTCATATTGGAGATATTTGCGTGCGTGCGCTCACGAATATTATTGATTGTATTCTTCGTCGTACCGACCAGCTTCACGATCTGCGCATCCGTCATCTCCGGGTGGTTTTTAAGCAAATACATGATTGCATCAGGCTTGTCTCCGCGCTTGGAAACAGGTGTATATTTCGGACCTTTAGCACGGGACTTTGGCTGTGGGCGGTCAGTTTTATTCATAACCAGACGTGCTTTTGGATCGGCTTCTGCGCGTGTAATCTCTTCGCGTGTCAGCTCTTCGTTAGAGAGCGGGTTTTCACCCTTCATGCCACCCGCTACGGTACCGTCAGAAATCGCCTGAACTTCAGCCACATGAAGACCGCAAAAATCTCCGATCTGTTCAAAAGTAAGCGTTGTGTTGTCAATCAACCAGATCGCAGTCTGCTTGCGCATAAGTGGGTATTGCTGAGCCATATCAGGGTCTCCTTGTGTTAAAAAATTATACAATTTATCTGTCTTCTGCCTCCCCATCTTTCATGAGAGGCCGATCCTAAGCTTTTGGATCGTTTTGGAAATTAATGTTGTTATAGCGCGGCTTAACGCAAAGCGCCAGCTTTTTCTTTATGCGTCGGGCTGTAATATAATTTTACCGATATGTTTCGAGGACTCCATGCGGATATGCGCTTTCCATGCCTGCTCAAGAGGATAAATCTCATCGAGCACAGGTGATATATCCCCCTCTTCCAGCATAGGCCAAACAGTCTTTTCCAACTCTTGCGCCAATAAAAACTTGTGCGTTGAAGGAGCTGCGCGCAGCGTCGCACCCGTAAAGACAAGCTGTTTGCGCATAACATCTTGAATATTCAACGAACCTGTCTTGCCACCGAGAAAGGCAATAGAGATGTGACGCCCTCTCTGCTTAAGCAGCCGGATGTGCTTTTCTACATAAGAGCCGCCAACCATATCAAGGATCACATCCACCCCTGCGCCTTTTGTCGCGGCGAGGATCTCTTGCTCGAAATCCTGTGTCTTGTAGTTGATCGGCATAGCGCCTAAAGCAGCGATTGCCTCACATTTTTCTACACTGGCAGCCGTAGCAAAAACAGCTTCAGCGCCCAACGCCTTAGCCAACTGAATACCAAAGCTACCGATGCCTGATGTTCCGCCGTGAATTAAAACGCTCTCCCCTGCCTCAAGCTTACCGCGCAATATCAATGTATTCCAAAGCGTAAACAGGCATTCCGGCAAGCTTGCCGCCTGTACGAAGTCAAAGCCGTCAGGAACAGGCAAGCATTGCACTTCAGGTGCCACGGCATATTCCGCATAACCTCCACCGCTCAGCAATGCACAGACCTTATCCCCTTTTCGGAAGCGTGTACCACCATTGCTTTCGACAATTCCTGCTACCTCTAATCCCGGTAAATCACTCGCCCCTGGGGGAGGCGGATAAAGCCCCTGGCGCTGTAATATATCGGGTCGGTTTACCCCCGCGGCCATGACCTTTATCAAAAGCTCACCTTTTTGCGGCTCTGGTTTCGGACGTTCGACGGGCACAAGAGATTTATTTTGTATTTCAATGCATTTCATAGCTGTTATTATACCTTTTTAAGCGAGGAGATTTAAGATGTTTTTTGATGAAGAGATCCCAAACAAGAAACCCGCAAAACCAAAAGACCTTGAGTCGATGTCGGTAGATGAGCTGCAAGCCTATATTTCAGACCTTAAAGATGAGATTGCAAGAGCCGAGGCAGAGATCGTACGCAAGGAGAAACACAAATCCGACGCGGCCAGCTTTTTTAAATCATAGGCACCTAGAGAGTATAAAGCTCAACTTCTAAAAGACATCAAAAAACAGGTGACAGCCACGGACATTCCCCTTATGGTACGTCTTCGAAATTAATTAGAATAAGAAGCTGAGGATACCATGCGCATAGAAGAAGATGTAAAGTTGGATTTCAAAGATGTACTGATCCGCCCAAAGCGGTCCACTTTACGCAGCCGTAAGGATGTTGACATCCGTCGTAACTTTAAATTTCTTCACTCTGGCCGTGACTTTTTCGGGGTGCCTGTAATTGCCGCCAATATGGACGGTGTCGGCACATTGACTATGGCACGCAAATTTCATGAAAACGGCAACGGCCTCAGCGCAGCGTTAACCAAACACTATAAGGCCGAAGATTTGATCGAGTTCTACAAATCCGACGCGCGTGCAAATGCATGGTACTCTATCGGTATCATTGACGAAGACCTTGAAAAACTAAAAAAAGTACGCGACGCATTCGGATCCGATGCTGATAACGTTATCGACAAACTCTGTATCGATGTTGCGAATGGCTATTCTGAAAGCTTTGTCGACTTCGTTCGTAAAACACGCGACCTATATCCGAATGTCACCATCATGGCCGGAAATGTTGTTACCGGTGAAATGGTCGAAGAACTTACTCTCAGCGGCGCTGATGTTGTGAAAGTCGGCATCGGACCGGGCTCTGTTTGCACGACACGCAAGATGACTGGTGTGGGCTATCCACAGCTCTCGGCTATTATTGAATGTGCTGATGCGGCACATGGCCTCAAAGGTCTTGTCTGCGCAGATGGCGGATGTACCGTTCCCGGCGATTTGGCCAAGGCTTTTGGCGGAGGCGCAGACTTTATTATGCTAGGCGGAATGTTTGCGGGCCATGACGAGTCAGAAAATGAAGTTGTCGAGAAAGAAGATGGCCAGAAATACTCTGTGTTTTATGGTATGAGCTCTCAAACAGCGATGACAAAGCATAAGGGCGGCGTTGCCGAATACCGTGCAAGCGAGGGCAAGACTGTCTATGTTCCGTACCGTGGTCCGGTTGAGCAAAGCCTTCAGGATATCCTTGGCGGTGTGCGCTCTGCTTGCACCTATGTCGGCGCAACACAGTTAAAAGAGTTGTCAAAACGCACAACATTTGTCAGAGTGTCCCAACAAATCAACACGATTTTCGGTAACGGATAAACGATAAGAGCAAGGATATTTTGAGATGAGTGATAATAATATAGAGCAGCGCCTGACAGAAACATCCAAGACTTGCCTTGAGGCTTATGCGCAATGGGTTAAGAACCGCAAGGATGGTGACGCACGCGAAACCCTTCAAACAGCCGTTCACGAATTGCGTAAAGTTGCATCTCGTTTGGAAATCGAAATTGCACTAAGCGAACGCGATGAACAGACGCGTAAGAATATTCCTATTCCGTCCCATCGCTCTCATAAAGGTCGCAAAAAACAAGATCAGGACAGCAATCAGGGCAATAGCAACAATGACCTGCCTGACTTCATCAAAGGCGACAGCAACGGCCAGAACGCCTCTGTCAGCTCCGACGAAAAGCCAAAACGCGCACGCAAGCCAGCCGCAAAAACAACAGGCACATTGCGCAGCCGCAAAAAGCCTGATTCCGACGACGATGCAGGCAATCAGAACGGCGAATAAGCTGTAATCGTTTTTGTAAATGAAGGCCGAGACGAGCACCTACAGTTCAAAGATCGATAATCTCAAAGATATCGAGCACCTGTCTAACGAAGTCTTGCACCTCCTTATCACAGATCACTTTTCTTATAAGGACAGCATCGTTCAAACAGGTGAGCACGTCGTTTTTGCACAAGACGGTCAACGGATGTTGCGGCATTTTCTAAACAGCTTTAATGACGCTTCGCGCCCCCTTAATGATGCGGAACTTTTTCAAATGCTGAATATCGGATCAGGCCCGGTATTCGAAACATTGCGCCGAGCATTAGTCCGTCCTGACATATATCCAAGCCATGACGATACTGGCTTGGACGTACAGATTTACACAGCCTATTTCTTTGTGCATTTTCTGAGAAACATTATACCGCCCACTCTTGTAAGAGATGAGAGATACCAAAGAACAGAGCTTGGTAACGCCCTTAATATCGCAAAAGACTACGCTGAAAAGGACTTCCACGCACACAAAGAGACAGACTTGCTTCAGCTCTGCCACCTCCAAAGATTGATAAAGGCCTTTCCCCATTTTTTAGAAAGTCTGGACAACCAGAATTCGCCGAATTTGCACAGGCTCGGCCAAGCCTTGTTCAAAAAACTCAATGCTTGCGATGCGTATCTAAAGACTAATATCCAGGAACGGGTCAACTGCGCCGCAATGCTATCCACACGCAGACTTGAAGAGATTAGGCTAAAGCCCCTCTAAAACTTGACATATCACGAAAACCGCTCCTATACTGCGAAAAACTTTCAGAGAACATTATGAGCAGAGCAATAAGTAAAGATTACAAACACAGCCTAAGCCAAGAGCAAATACAAGCTGACAGCTTGCAGTTTGGCCCGTTCAACGTGATTATTTCCGAAGCCAGCGCCTATTTTAGGCATAAAAAGATTGATTTTACTGCGATGGAATATAATCATTTCCTAACGCTCTTCATTGCTGCACTGGAAAATCATCCTGCCGTGAAAAATATAACCCTTATTGAAAAAACCGAAAAACCAGTAAATGCCAACACGCAAAATTCACTAAAGGTTTGTATGAACAAAATCCGCGGCAAAATTGCTGCTGTTGGTGGAATAGATTATATACAAAGCGTAAGAGGATCTCGCTGTTATGAGCTCAGCACCTATGAATTAGGAAAGACGCCATTCAAGGAAACAACACTAAGCTATCACTATAAAAGAGGCTTTAGACCTCTATAAAAAAAGCCCGGTGGTTCAGCCCGGGCTTTCTTCGTTTTATTTAATTATAGAGTTGTTTATAAGGTGCGTGATTATCCCTTTTTAACCATTGTCAGGATCGCCACCGGAACCATACCGAGGAAGATACTGAGCTCATAGCCCAATCCTAATCCGATCAAGATCAAAACGATCGAGAGGAAATCCTTGCTTAATCCTTTTTCACTGATTACCAAACTTCCCAGTAACAGGATAAAGATCAATCCGATCACCATATGAACCATGCCGCCGGCAAAGACAGTACCTACCGTACCGACTACGCCGAGCAGTCCAAGAATGTGAACAAGGAATGTCGATAGTCCTACGAGGAAAATCGTGTAAACAAGATAAAAGCTAACGGCCTCCATCAGCCCTCTTGTGCTTTTTAGGTCAGTGTATTTAGAGAACATATGCACCTCCATCTGGTTACTGTTTCTCTGGTAAGCTTTGTGCACAATAATTAAAGATTGTTTCACCAGCTTATAATTATATTATACCACTGATTATGGGGTGCAGCGTAATAAAATCTGTGCTGCATTGCCATAATCGCACCGCAGCAAAAACCGCACAAATTTTTAACTATTTGTTAATGAAATGAAAGCAAGCAATTGAAACACAATATTTTATCAGACGAGAAATTCAGCTCGAGCCAGGTCTTCAGGCGTATCAATTCCTGTCATTTCCGGCTGGTCTTCATAATCTACTTTAACGCAGCAAATGTGCATTCCAGCCTCCAAAGCACGGAGCTGCTCAAGTCCCTCAAGCGCCTCATAAAAGGACGGCTTAAGTGTTACAAATTTCTTTAATCCATCATAGGTAAAGCCATATAGACCAATATGGCGATAAACAGCGGACATCTCTGATTGCTCTCGTCGCAGTTCTTCCTTGCGGATGGCAGGGACGATATTCTTGGAAAACCAAAAAGCACGACCCGTCTCCTGATCGAAAAGCGCTGTTGTCCCGCTAAACGGAGTCTCGCCTTTATTTTGACGAAGCTCGTCCAGCCTTTCCCAACTAAGCTGTGTCACAGGTGTATGAATATCTGCTTCGGGCGCAAGCCTGAAACTCTCGACCAAACTCTGCACAAATCCAGCCGGTGTAAATGGCGCATCTCCCTGCAGATTCATAACAAAGTCGGGCGTCTCTTCCAGAGACTGGACAGCCTCCCAGACACGATCGGAGCCACTTTCGCAATCCTCAGAGGTCATGACAGCCGGAATATTCTTGCTGTGGCAAAAGTCCAAAATCCGCGCATCTTCGGTTGCGACACAAATCTGGAGTGGCTGCCCGCAAAGCTTTTCCGCTTCTTTAGCTTTATCGTAAACGCGCTCCAAGATGCTGCGCCCGCCAAGTTGCGCCAGCGGCTTACCCGGAAACCGGCTCGAACCGTAACGCGCAGGAATAATCAGAGCGACATTACTCATGGCTGTTTTGCCCACCATGTATCGATAAGGTTAAGATCATAAGGTGCCTTGGTCTCAGGCTGGCCAAAGCGATCCCAATAAGCGAGGCGATAAGCATTCAAGTGCCATTGAGGAACAACATAATATTGCCACAACAAAACACGGTCCAAAGCACGAGTTGCATTGACCAGCGCCTCACGGTCCGGCGCAGAAATCACCTTTTCAACCAAAGCATCAACGACCTCATCCTTGATACCGATATAATTACGGGAACCGCTCACATCCGCTTTGGACGAATGCCAGAATTCGCGCTGTTCATTTCCAGGAGAGAGTGATTGCGGGATCACAAGCACCGTCATGTCATAATCAAAATCCGTGATACGGTTTTGATATTGCGCTGTGTCAACTAGACGGAAACTGGCCTCGATACCAATTTTCTTCAGATTTTTGATAAAGGGTAACGTCCAGCGTTCAAAAGCAGGCTGGTTCTCTAAAATCTCGAAGCTCAATCTTTCGCCACTTTCAGGGTCTAAACGGATACCGTCAGGTCCTGTTTTATAGCCGGCCTCCTCCAGAATACGGATAGCTTCTCGCAGCTGTGTCCGGTTGTTTCCGCTGCCATCCGTTTCAGGCAACACAAACGGCTCTTCGAACAGGCTTTCCGGCAACTGCTCACGATATGGCTCAAGCAAAGCAAGCTCTGCTCCCTCAGGCACACCGCTCGAGGCCAGCTCCGAATTCTCAAAGAAGCTGTTGGTACGCGTATAGCTATCAAACGCAAATTGTCTGTTTGACCATTCATAATCAAACGCATAATTAACCGCCCTGCGAACAGCCACATCGTCAAAGACAGGCTTGCGGACATTCATCACAAAAGCCTGCATTCCTGCGGGACGAGAATGGTCGATCACTTCTTTTTTTATGCGGCCGTCTTTAACAGCCTGTGCCTTGTCGTAAGCTGTCGCCCAGCTTTTGGCGATATTTTCCTGTCTGAAATCGTATTCATCAGCAAACAGAGCCTCAACCGCAACCGTTGCATCACGGTAATAATCCATCGTAATCACATCAAAATTATAGCGCCCGCGATTGACAGGCAGATCAGCCCCCCAATACTCTTTGTTACGTGTCAACGTCAAAGATTTACCGGGATCAACATCACTCACCATATAAGGGCCGCTACCGGGAAATGACTCCAACGTTGTCTCTGTAAAATCGCGCCCTTCTTGCGTCCAGTAATGTTTTGCCAATACAGGTAACTGGCCGATAATCAGAGGCAGTTCCTTATTTTCCGTTGTCTTGAAAAAGAATGTGACCTGAGCATCACCTGTTTTCTCAACCCGCTCAACATCATTATAATAAGCACGATAGCCGGGCTGGCCTTTTTCTCTTAGCGTCTCAAAGCTCCAAACCACATCATCGGGGCTTACAGGCTTGCCGTCATGAAAACGAGCCTCTTTGCGTAAATTAAACCGAATAAAGCTGTTATCTTCTGCCAACTCCATACTCTCGGCCAGAAGGCCATAGGCAGAGAAAGGCTCATCGTCACTTTGTTCCGTCAGCGTTTCATATGTCAGGCTCACAGGAGCTGCCGCCACGCCTTTTAGAATGAAAGGATTGAGCGTATCAAAAGTCCCGACAGCGTGCATACGCAACGTCCCGCCTTTGGGCGCGTCGGGATTGGTATAATCGAAATGCGAAAAGTCAGCGCCATATTTCACATCGCCATGCAAGGACATAGCATGCACGGCATTAGCATTTACCTTGGCCGCAACATCATCTTGAGCAAAAGCACAAAGAGGCAAAACCATAAATGAGGCGATTAAAAGAATCTGTTTCATAATTTAAATCCGTTTAAAAGATAAGTGGGTTTATATTCGGCATTTTCAATGAGGGCAGAAAGTGACGTTTTACAAATTTCGTCCCGCCCCTTCTCAGCCACGATATCCTGCCAATGAATACCGGGCAAATTAAACACTGTGTCAAAGCCAGCCATAGCGCCACCGGCAACATCTGTGCGCAAAGCATCGCCTATGCAAACAATACGGCCACGGTTCTCCATATCCAGTATGGCTTCGCATTCTTGATAGGCCGAGCGATGAGGCTTGCCATGATATAAAACTTTACCACCAAATTTCTCTTCATAGCGACGCGCAATTGTGCCACCAGTCATCTTCAGGTCATGGCCGATTGCCACTATCAAATCTGGGCAGGCACAAATCATCGGAAGATTTCTCTGTGCCATCCGTGCAAGCTCATCCTCGACAATATGGTGATCGTGATGCCGTTCCTCAGGATTGGAAAGCAAGACAAAATCTGCATCCTCAACACTCTGAACCCGTGTCTTCGCGCTCAGACGCTCTTCGAACAAATCGGACCAGGGCTGGCCAATTGCGAAATAGCGCACGCCTAAGGCCTTATGCGCATCATCTTGAGGATTGTGCATAGCCTGAAAGGCCAGCTCCCCTGATGTAACGACACCGTCAAACAGCGCGGGGTTGATGCCCCAGCTCTCAATTTGCGACTTGGTGAAGGTAGCGGCATGGGGAGTATTACTCAGCAATACCAGTTTCTTATTCGCCTGATGCAATGTATCAAGAGCCGTCTGAACTCCGGAGAAAAGGCTATGCCCGTCATATAAAACACCAAATAAATCTATTATGAAGCCGTCATAACGCTGCACCAGCTCCCAAATTCCATCCAATGTTTTCGGCAATGTAAAATCTCGTGACATTTCTATCCTTTGCCATCTTGCCTGTTCGCGCCTATCCGGCCTCTTGCCCGATCG
>CAXGMH010000058.1:0-13157 GCA_964010795.1 uncultured Alphaproteobacteria bacterium | reverse complement strand
TCACAGGCGCGAGCTTTGCCGTTAATGGCGGTCAATATATGGACTAGGTATAAATTGGCGTTTTGCTGATTTATTTTCCTCTACGTCCTTGATATTTGTTCATGAACATCCAATCATTAATGGGATTGGATGTTCTTATGTTGAGATTGTTTTCTGTAATAATAGTGGTTGTACTGGGGGGCTTGATTGCCGCTCTTTATATTTTGCCGGGCATGATAGATTGGCAAAAATACAAACAGCCCTTGCTAGAGCGTTTAAATGCGATCAGCCCTTATGCGGTTTCAATTTCTGGTGATATATCTCTACAGCTTTTACCGGAACCTTTTATAGCAATCGGCGGCGTTCACTTTAGAGACGGTGAGCGCGAGGTCTTTACGGTGGAGCAGGCTCGTTTGGAGCTTGCTCTTGCACCTTTGTTTGAGCGGAAGATAGAAGTAAAAACGCTTGCGTTGAAACAGCCAAAAGCCTTCGTAACATACCAAGATGTAAGTGTTCTTCAGGCTTATTCATCCGGGCAAAGGGAAAGCGACATTACGCAAGATACAGCACAGCCTTTGCCGCGTTTTATACAAAACGTCTCTATCTCTAATTTCTCAATCCAAGACGGTTTTGTGTCATATCTTGCTGCAAAAGGCGCTGATGCTGTTACGGTCGACATTAAGAGTAGCCAATTTGAGATGCAGTCTTTGAAGGGCCCATATAAGTTTGTTGCCTCATTTAATACGAAGAATATCAAACAGATTGCGATCACTGCAACGGCACAAGAAGTAACGGAAGACATTTTGCCCGTCACGATAAATGCGATTATAGATAATGGCCAAGCCAGTGTTGATTATGGCGGTATTATTGCTTTGCGCGGGACGAGTGCTGATGAGGCTTCTATGTTGCCTTTTGACTTGCAAGGGCAGTTCAGCGCAACCCTTCGTGCGGCGTTATCACCTCTTAAACAAGACACGAATATGGCAGGTTTCCTGGATGTCAGTGGAAATAACGTGACGCTGGATAGAGCAGCGCTTGCTATCGATGATATGGCGCCATTTGCTTTTACACTTGATACACATTTCAAGGATGGAGATGTATCTGTTTCGCGCTTGCAGGCGAGCAGTGATAAAGGCTTTTCTTTGAATGCCTCAGTAGAGCTTAAATCTATTGGTTCGGAGAATATGGACTATATTGTTAAGCTTGATGAGTTTAAGGCAGGAAGCTTACGCGAAAAGTTTCCAAAGGATGTATTGCCTTTTGTCGATAGTTTGAAAACAGCGACTATTCAGGGAAAATCCAATGCTGATTTTTCGGGTCTTGATTTTGTGTTAAATGCACAAGCATTGACTGGCTCTTTAAAAGCGCAAGGGAAAATATCTCAAAATCAGCTGCAAAATGCTGCTATTGATTTCGAAGCCCCGAATGCCATGGTTGCACTGAAGCAATTTCCTGATTTGGGATCGATTGAGAATGGTTATATTACTGCCGCGCCACTGATGGTTCTTGCTAGAATGAATATGCAACAGGACGGTGCGTTGTATATTTCGCAGGGGAAGATTAAAAGCGGCGAATTAAGCTCAGACTTTTCTGCGACATTGCCGAACAGTGCTGACGAAGCGATAGAGGCAAAGATATCTTTGCCTAAGCTATCTTTGGAGAAACTAGGCGGGGTACCATCTGCGAGTATATCTGCAAACAGAAAAGCAGCGCTATCAGAGCCGCAATTTTCACGTAATGCCATTGATGTAACATGGCTGCGTGATTTGCCGTCATTGAATATTCAGATGAGTGTAGGAGAGCTGGTTGTCTCTCGGGATATGGCGTTTACTGATACCACCGCGTTGATTAGCGGCGGGCAGGGGGGGCTCGAGATTAAAGAGGGGCAATCGATCCTGCGCGGAGATAAAGCAAGTTTTGCTTATGACCTTATTTTAAAGGCAGGCAAGACGCCACGAGACCCTCTTTCTGTTAAGGGCGATATGCGTGTTCAGTCCTTGAGACTGCCTTATTTGATTGAACGCGTGACCAGTCGTTCCTTTGCAGCGATTGAAGGGATCGGTAATCTCAATTTGTCTTTTGAAACATCAGGAATAAGTCCTGCGGCTCTTGTTCTTGATCTGGACGGTGAAGGTCTGCTTGACCTTAATAGCCTAGTTCTCAAAGGTATTGATATACAGCATTTCTCAGAGAGCCTTTCCGATGGGGGCTTTGCGCAACTGGTCGAGGCGACCTTATTACAGCGTTCTATTTTACAAGGCCAGACAGCCTTTAAAGACGTCTCAATGCCATTCAATATAGCCGAGGGGTATTTGACTTTGCCAAAGACAGAGTTTGCCAATCAAAGTGGTAAGATGGATTTGCAGGGGGGATATGATATATCCGTAGGGCAGGCGGAGTTTAAAGGCTCTATTCGCATTGACCGTGAAATTAAGGCTCTGGAAGGAGCGCTACCTTCTTTGCCGTTTATAATAAAAGGGCCGGTTAAGAGCCTTGCATTTGAGCTTGATACATCTGCCGTTGATGCGGCATTGCAAAGGGCAATTAAGGCGCGCATTGATGCAGAGGTTGAAAAACAAAAACGGGCCATAGCCGAAAAATTACAGGCAAAACAAGCAGAGATAGAAAGCCGCGCTAAAGCCTTTGCACCTATATTGAACGAGTTGTTGCAAAAGCCGATTTTACCTGAATTAGAGGTGAGGGAGGTTGAGCCGGTCATTCAGCCGCCACAACAAAACCCTGATAGCGCGCCTGTGCAGTAGTTATGATTCCTAGCAGTCCGAGCTACTCCAGAATCCCTGAAGTGTGGTTATGTGCCCCATCTTGCGGCCTGGTTTGATTTCTTTTTTGCCATAGTTATGAATAGAGTTATTGGCCGTATATTGGTCTTTTCCAAGGATAATATCGTCACCTAAGAGGTTAACCATCTCAGCCTTGGAATGTGGGGCAGTGCTGCCTAAGGGCAGACCGGCGACGGCGCGGATTTGTTGTTCAAATTGGGAGCAGCTACAGGCTTCGATTGTCCAGTGACCCGAGTTATGGGGTCTGGGCGCAATCTCATTTGCCAGAAGTGTGCCATCTTTTGTTACAAAGAATTCTATGGCAAGAACGCCGATCAGCTCAATTTTCTGAGCTAGTCTGAGAGCGAGGTTTTGTGCTTCATTCTTTATGGACTTATCAATCGGCGCGGGTGCGATGGTTTTATGCAGGATATGGTTTTTGTGTTCGTTGAGGGAAGGCGGATAGGTTTTGCTTGTACCAAATCTGTCGCGTGCAACGATTACAGAGATTTCATTTTCAAAGTCTATTTTATCTTCTAAAATAAGGTCATTGCTATTCAGGCTGTCTATAGCCGATTGGAAATCTTCACCGACTTTGACGAAACGTTGACCTTTACCGTCATATCCCATACGGCAGGTCTTTAGTACACCTTCGGTTGAGTCCCATTCTTGTAACGCGGTTTTGATGTCTTCGCCTATGGCGACAGGTTTGAATCTTGCAGTTGGAATATCCGTTTCATTTAAGAACGTCTTTTCACTCAGACGGTGTTGTGCGATTTGGAGTAAATTTATCTTTGGATAAACCTGTTTGGTTTTGGAGAGAATAGAAAGCGTTTCGATTGGTACGTTTTCGAACTCATAAGTGATGACGTCAATTTGTGAGGCAAAATCCTGGAGCGCCTTTTCATCATGCCAATCCGCACATATAGATTTCGCACAAATCTGAAAAGCGGGACTATCTGGATTGGGGTCATAGGAGATGACTTGTAACCCGAGTCGGTGGGCGGCCTGCGCGGCCATACGTCCTAATTGTCCGCCGCCAAGCATACCTATTGTTTTTGCTGTATCAATCATGGGCTGATTATGCCTCTCTTAAGCGGGAGCCGCAACCAGTCTTCTTTGCGCTGCACGTGTTTTCCTTGGTGTATATGTGTCGGCTTTGCCCAGTTTTGGTGCTGCTGTATCAAGCCAAAGATTTGCGGCTTCTTGCCCTGAGAGCCATAGCTGATTTATAAAGCGCGGATCAGTGTTGAGCGCACAACTCTCGTTCCAATGCGCCTCGTGAGGCAAATTGACATGGTGCATTTTGAATTTGCGCCCTTTTAGTCCATGTAGCCATGCAAGGTGAGCGTGGATTTCACTACCCTTCAAGCCATGTGGATGTGACCCGGTAGCATCTTTTTGATGTGACGGAATGATCTCGTTGGCAGGTTCAGGATAAAGTGAAACAGTCAAAAGGTCGCTTGGGTTGAGTGTGTCGATCATGTCCATATCAGGATTGGCAATAATGGCTCCATCATGGTGGTCATGACCTTCGAAATCGAAAGGGCCGAAAAGCGAAGCAGAGGCCACAATATTGGCCGCACGCAAACTTTCTTGCGGGAAGATATAGCTTTCTCCTGCGCCTGAGACTTTATGTTGCCTGTAGCTATTGACGAAGAGTTTGCTCCTTCCTTCGCGAAGATACGTCCAGTCAGGTATATATTTGTTCAGTAGCCGCCTTAAGATATTCTGGTAAAAGTTTTTTCCGCTAAGATCGGCTAGTGATATTCCTGAACTGGCCTCCCAAAATTGAGTGACCGGAGAGAGCCATTCATGCATAAGAGTTTTCATCTGTCGGCCGGCTTTGATCTGAGCGATTGTTTCTGGTGGGATATTCGGCCAGCGATGTTGATCTGGCACCCAGCTGTGATCTGGCCATGACAGGTTCAAGTGATAATTGCTAACCTCATTATAAATAGAGCGCAGAGCTTTGCGTGCTGTCTCATAATCACCGGAGTTCAAAGCGTATGTCAAAATGGCGCCATTCAGCGCACCCGCGCTTGTGCCTGTGACACCGATGATATCAATATCTTTCACCCTGTTATCTTTGTCTTGGAGTGCTTGTAAGATTGTGTCTATAAAGCCAGCGGTGAATGCTCCTTTTGCGCCACCACCTTGAAGGGCGAGCATCAAACGTTTTTTTGGAGTTCTTCTGGCTTTTATCTGCAAATAGTGTCTCCCTGCTCAGACTATGTCTATACTGGGCAGAGATGCACGATCTTTCAACAAATAGATGCTATGCAGTGCAGCAAATATGCGGATAAGCGCAGATGGCTACTTAAAGTTGGCCGTGACAGTGCTTGTACTTCTTGCCTGAACCGCATGGGCACAGTGCGTTACGCGCCACTTTTCCCCATGTTGACGGATCATCCGCGTCAATCTCTTCAGCGGTTGGATTGCGGAAAGGTGTGCTTACCACATTTGGCGCCTGCTGTTGTGCTGCGGCTTGCTGGGCTGCATTACGTGCGGCAGGGTCGGTGCGCCCTTCATGCAAGTTTCCTAAAGCTCGACGTTGACCAAGTTCTTCAGCAATATCCTGATCGGAGGCTATCTCAACGAGGCTGAGTAGGCGCACAGTATTCTCGCGCACCATATCAAGCAGCATCGAGAACATCTGGAATGCCTCTGTTTTATATTCATTCAGCGGATCACGTTGGCCGAAGGCGCGCAAAGAAATCCCCTGACGCAAATGGTCCAGATTAAGGAGGTGTTCTTTCCAGTGCTGGTCAAGCTGTTGTAACAGAATAGCTTTTTCAGCCTGCTCCCAAACCTGAGCGCCATAGGCATTTTCTTTTTCTTTGAATTTGCTCTCGACAGCGTCTTGTAGTCGAGAAAGCATTTCATCTTCAGCAATACCTTCTTCTTTTGCCCATTCGTCAAATGGTAGCTCTAGCGAGAATACTCTAAGTGCCTCTGTTTTAAGACCCTCCATATCCCATTGCTCTGGATAGGCATTTTTAGGGATGTGGTTTTCAATCAAGTCATGAACAAGGTCATGGCGCATATCGGCAACCATCTCAGAGATGCCAATGCCTTCCATAATCTCACGGCGCTGTTCATATATGATTTTGCGCTGGTCGTTCATGACGTTGTCAAATTTCAGAAGATTTTTACGAATTTCAAAATTCTGCGCCTCGACCTTGCATTGTGCGCGCTCTAAGGTTTTCGAGATTAAGGGGTGCGCAAGCGACTCACCTTCCTGCAGGCCGATTTGTTTGTGGGCGAGAAGGGGTTGCAGGCGTTCGGCACCAAAGATGCGCATTAAGTCATCCTCTAGAGAGAGAAAGAACTTAGAGTCTCCCGGGTCGCCTTGCCGTCCGGATCGTCCGCGAAGCTGGTTATCAATACGGCGTGACTCGTGACGCTCTGTTCCGATGACATAAAGGCCGCCAGCCGCACGAACCTTGGCGCGGTCTTCTTGTACTTCTGCTTCGATAGTTTTGCGTTTTTTCTCTTTTTCCGTCTCGGGAAGGCTTTCATCGATCTCAAAGCTCGCGCGCATATCTGCATTCCCGCCGAGCTGAATGTCTGTTCCGCGACCAGCCATATTGGTGGCGATTGTCACAGCGCCTGAACGGCCTGCCTGACTGATAATCTGAGCTTCTTGCTCATGATAACGGGCATTGAGAACCTGATGCTTGATTTTCATTTTGGTCAGAGCAGCAGAGAGTTGTTCTGATTTTTCAATCGATGTTGTGCCGACAAGAATAGGCTGGCCACGACTTTGACAGTCGTTAATCTGTGCAAGAATAGCCTGAAACTTGTCTTCATAGTTTTTGTAGATCTCGTCATTATGGTCGATGCGTGAGACGGGGATATTCGTTGGTATTTCGACGACTTGAAGTGCGTAGATATCGGCAAATTCAGCAGCCTCTGTCATTGCAGTGCCTGTCATACCGGAAAGTTTTGGGTATAGGCGGAAATAGTTCTGGAATGTAATCGAGGCGAGGGTTTGATTTTCATTTTCGATTTTTGCGTTCTCTTTTGCTTCCAGGGCCTGATGCAGGCCTTCAGAGAAACGGCGGCCTTCCATCATACGGCCCGTAAATTCGTCAATAATGATGACTTTGTTGTCTTTAACAATATAGTCGGTGTCCTTGGAGAACAGCTTGTGGGCGCGCAAGGCTTGATTGACATGGTGTACGAGGTTGATGTTTTGAGCATCATACATTGAGCTGTCGTCTTCAAGCAGGCCATGTGATTTTAATAGCTCTTCGGCGCGTTCCTGTCCTTTTTCGTTGAGGGCGACTGTTTTCATCTTTTCGTCGACTTCGTAGTCGTCTTCGTCAAGTTGCGGGATGATTTTGTCAATCGCCGTGTAAAGCTCAGAGCTGTCTTCTGCCGGTCCGGAGATAATGAGGGGCGTTCTTGCCTCATCAATCAGGATCGAGTCGACCTCGTCAATAATGGCAAAGTTAAACGGGCGCTGAACCATTTGATCCAGCGAGAATTTCATATTATCGCGAAGATAGTCAAAACCGAATTCATTATTTGTTCCATAAGTGATGTCGCAAGCATAGGCATCGCGGCGGTCTTGTTCATTCATGCCAGCCATGATGCAGCCTGTACTCAGCCCAAGAAAGGCAAAGACTTTACCCATCCATTCCGAGTCACGCGCAGCTAGATAGTCGTTGACGGTTACGACGTGCACGCCCTTGCGTTCAACGGCGTTGAGATAGGCGGCGAGGGTGGAAACAAGTGTTTTTCCCTCACCTGTTTTCATCTCGGATATCATGCCTCGGTGCAAGACGATACCGCCGATAAGCTGTACATCGTAATGACGCTGTCCAAGAGTACGCTTGGCGGCCTCGCGTACGGTTGCAAAGGCTTCATGCATAATATCGTCTAAAGTTTCGCCTTCTTTCAGGCGTTGGCGAAATTCATCGGTCTTGGCTTTTATCTGGTTGTCGGAAAGCGACTCGTATTCAGGCTCTAATCCGTTGATGATCTCGATATCTTTAGAGAATCTTTTTAAAACCCGCTCATTGCTGGTTCCAAATATGGCTTGTGCAATGTTTGCAAACATAGTGTATTATCCTTCTATCAGACCTTTTGATATAAGCAAGGCAAAGCCTGCGGTCAACAGGCAACAGCCTTTGGAAGCTTGAAAACCACATCTTCTTGACTTGTGACGACTTCTTCAACACTTAAGTCGAAATGTGATTGCAGTTGTGCAATGACGTCCTTTACCAGTTTTTCGGGTGCGGATGCACCGGCCGTAAGCCCAAGAATGCTTATGTTTTTAAATTTTTCTAGGTGCAAATCAGATGCATTCTGGATCAATTCAGCGTCATTTGCGCCATAACTTTTAGCAACTTCGACCAGACGGTTGGAATTAGAAGAGTTTGGGGCGCCAATAACAAGCATATAATCGCATTTCTTGGCGATTTTTTTTACGGCTGATTGGCGGTTCGTTGTTGCGTAACAGATGTCTTCTTTCTTTGGTGCTTCAATCTCAGGGAAACGACTGCGTAAAATATTGACAATCTCAGCTGTATCATCAACAGAGAGCGTTGTCTGTGTCACAAAGGCAAGTTTTTGCTTGGGATGTGGTGGAGTGAATTGTAGTGCATCGTCTTTGGTCTCGATTAGGGAGACTGTGCCTTGTGGTAATTGCCCCATTGTGCCAATGACTTCAGGGTGGCCTTTATGCCCGATTAAGAGGAGATGTGCGTCATTGCGGTGGTGGCGTTCGGCCTCGCGGTGAACTTTGCTAACCAAGGGGCAGGTGGCATCAATATAAAAGAGATTAAGCTTTTCTGCGGCATCCGGCACGGATTTCGGTACACCATGCGCAGAGAAGATAACAGGCCGATCAGAGTGATTGGCAGGAATCTCGTCCAGCTCTTCAATGAACACTGCCCCTTTATCACGCAACGAATCGACTACAAATTTGTTATGGACGATCTCGTGCCTGACATAGACTGGTGCGCCGTATTTTTCCAAGGAACGCTCAACGATCTGTATCGCACGGTCAACGCCTGCGCAAAAGCCCCTCGGGGCTGCTAAAAGCAAGGTTATCTTTGGCTTGGTTGTGTTTTGCTCACTCATCATGTCATGAACAATAACGACTGTTTTGCAAAGAATCTATACCAGAAATGGTCTAAGCGCTTGTCCTAGGCTTTTGGTTTGCGTACAATCGCGGGCATGACTGAGAAAAAATTGACAAAAGCTGCTGTGCAGGATTTAAGTTTCGAACAAGCGATGGAAGAGCTGGATACAATCGTGCGTGCTCTGGAAAGCGGACAGGCACCTTTATCTGACTCTGTGTCGTCTTATGAGCGCGGTGTCGCATTGAAACAGCACTGTGAAGAGCTGCTTAAACAGGCGCAAGCCAAAATTGAAAAAATTACTGTAGGGTCGGATGGTGCTATCCAAACCGAGCCTTTGGATAAAGACTAGATAAAAGCGCGAAATTAAAGCAAGAAAGGACTGTCTATGCCATCGCCAAGAGAAGCCCATCCTGAGCTACAGGAGTTAATGGATCAGACTACAGAAGCCGTTAATAAAACGATTTCTCGGCTTTTACCTGCGGAAGAGGGCTTGGCCGAAGCACGTCTTTATGACGCTATGCGTCATGGTGTCCTTAATGGTGGAAAGCGCTTACGCCCACTGCTGTTGCTTGAATCAGCAAAGCTTTTTAACGTAGACCTTGCGCGCGCCCGACGTGTTGGCGCTGCGATTGAATTTATGCATTCTTACTCCCTTATTCATGATGATTTGCCTGCAATGGATGACGCTGATTTGCGCCGTGGTGAACCTTCAGTGCATAAGGCTTATGATGAGGCAACGGCCATTTTAGCGGGTGACGCACTTCAGGCGCTGGCGTTTGAAGTTCTCGCGCAGCCTGAAACCCACGAAGACCCGCGCGTCCGTGTTGAGCTTGTGTCAGCCTTGGCAAAGGCTGCTGGCGGGCACGGTATGTGTGGCGGGCAGATGCTTGATATGATCGGTGAAGAAGAGGATTTTGGGATTGGTACGATCTCTCGTATGCAGCGTATGAAAACGGGAATGCTGATTGCTTTTGCTTGTGAGGCAGGGGCAATTCTCGGTAAATCGGACGAGCCACGCCGTAAAGCTTTGCGTAGCTATGCCTTTGATCTTGGTATGGCGTTTCAGGTCACAGACGATATTCTGGATGTTGAATCGACGACAGAAGAGCTGGGTAAAGATTCCGGCAAGGATGATGCTGCCGGTAAATCTACCTTTGTGACAACGCTTGGTAAGGATCAGGCTAAAATGCGTGCAGAGATGCTGGTTCAACAGGCTATTCGTCACTTGCACCCATTTGGCGACCGTGCGGACACGCTTAAGGATATAGCGCTTTACGTACTTAAACGCCGCGCTTAAGCACTTAAATGCAGCGTCCTGATGAAAAAGCTTTATCTTTAGCCCTAGCTGATGATGCCCCGCTTATTATGGGCATTGTTAATATTACGCCGGATAGTTTTAGTGATGGTGGTGATTATTTTAATCCCGATAAGGCATATGCTCATGCTGTCCAGCTTATAGAGAAGGGGGCTGATATCCTTGATCTGGGTGGTGAGTCGACGCGTCCTAACGCCTTTCCCGTGTCACCGGATGAAGAGCAAAAACGGGTCTTGCCTGTCCTTGAAAAACTCCGTCAAACACATCCTGATTTCCCGATTTCAATTGACACACGCAATGCAGATACGATGGCAAAATCGTTACATTCAGGCGCAACGATGATTAATGATGTTGCTGGTTTCCGGGGGAGTGGTTGCTTAGATGTTATCGCTCGACACACCCCTTATATTTGTATCATGCATATGCAAGGTGAGCCGCAATCTATGCAAAAAAAACCAATATATAACAATGTAGTAAAGGATATTGTTGATTTCTTGGGTGAGCGTATAAGGGCGTGTATAGAACAAGGTATCTCTCAGGACAAAATTATGATTGATCCTGGAATTGGCTTTGGTAAGGACGAAAGTCATACGCACCAAATTTTGCGCGCATTGGACCGTTTTAATGCGCTAGGCTGTCCTGTGTTATTGGGGGCGTCGCGCAAAAGCTTTATTCCAAAAATGCTTCGACGTGATATCGTTGCAAAAGACCGCCTTGCCGGATCACTTGCTTCTGTCTTATGGGGCCTAGAGAAGGGCATAAAGGTTTTTCGTGTTCATGACGTTGCGCAGACAAAACAGGCGCTTGATCTTTGGCGTGTTATGTCCCAACCCGAATGGAACGAGAGCGATCTCTCAAAAATGCAATAATGCTTTGTGCGGTCAGAGCCGAGCTTTTAGGGTTTTGTGGATCGGGTTTACTTTCAATGGTTGTTTCCAGTCTTGTTAAATCGGTCTGAGCCACAATACGATGTTGGTTTACGTTTGAGTTCGGATCTATGCGGATTTCAACTTTTGTCTTCTCGGGGCCTATACCTGCAAAGGAAAGACTTGCTGCGACATTGATATTTGCGGGGAAGCCCTTGGCTGCCTCAATTGCGTTACCTTCAAAGATCGTTGTCATTTGATCGAATTTTGATAAGTCCAACCTCTCACTTTGCACATAAGGAGCGGATTGCAAACCTTTAGGTGGTTTTGTGGTAATAATCTTGACATCATTCAAACCTGTTTCACGCATAGCTTTGATACCGTCAAGACCTGCCAATGCTCCGCTAGGGATCTCTACTTTAATGCCTGATTTTGGTATTTTGTCAATAATATCAGGCGTTAAGAGAAGAGCGGCCGGGGATATGAGTATAAGGTCTTTTTGCGCCTTTATGCATAGATCAATAAGGGAAAGAGCGGACGCAGCAGGCAGTGCCTCTATAATCAAATCGCATTGTTTGACCAGGTTTGGCAATGTGCAATAAGGGACATTCACATTATCACGCGGCTCAAGGTCGCTGTAACCTTTAAGTGTGTAACCATCTATGCCTTGGTTAAGTGCCTTTGCCACGGCTTGTCCGACAGCGCCCATGCCGGCAATGCCAAGTTTTATATTTATCTGTCTTGTGCTGTTGTTTTGTTCCATCTACTTTGTATGCCATGGAACACTGGCAAGGACAAGGATTGGTGATTGCGGCACGATCTCATGGTGAGAGCGGTGTCATCTTGACGCTGCTAACAGAGGATTCCGGTGTCGTGAACGGTTATGTTCCGGGAGGGCAATCTTCCAGAAAACGCGCCTCATTTGAAGTCGGAAATCTGGTCTCTGCAAACTGGTCTGCCAGAGACACAAATTCGCTTGGTCGCTTTGATGTAACCTTAGAGGTCAATAATGCTGTCATGATTATGCATGAACGCGGTCCTTTGCTGGCTCTTCAATCTGCTTGTGCTTTAATCAGGGATGCAGTCCCTGAGCGTCAGAACTATGACGGTCTTTATGCGGGTACTTTGGCAATGATAGAAAGCCTGAGCCATACGCACTGGGCTGAGGTATATGTGTTTTGGGAACTTCGCTTGCTTGATGTTCTAGGCTACGGCCTTGATCTGACCCGATGTGCTGCGGGGGGATCTGTAGATGACCTTGCATATGTGTCGCCAAAATCGGCTTGCGCTGTTTCCAGAGAGGCCGGGGAGCCTTATCATAACAGGCTTTTCGAACTTCCTGCCTTTATGGTGTCTCGATGCGCAGATGTTGATGCGGGTCAAGATGCTGAGGTGACCCAAAGTGATGCTGTTTCGGAGGTTCATAAGGGGCTCAAAATAGGCGCTTATTTTCTTGAACACCGTGTCTTTTCACAGCTGAATTATCATTCTTTACCCGAGGCTCGTATGCAACTGCAACGATCGTTTGAGGAGAAAATCAGACATTAGGCTGTGTAAAACTTAACAAGACGGCTTTTCATTTTTGTCTCAGCCCTTATAACGGTTTGTATGCCTGATGATAACCAAGTACTTGCTGCCGAAATTGTAGATCAGCCGCTTACGGATGTTTTGTCCGAGCGCTATCTCTCTTATGCGCTTTCAACAATTATGAGCCGCTCTTTGCCGGACGTACGCGATGGTCTAAAACCTGTGCATCGTCGTTTGCTGTTTGCGATGTATGAGTTGAAACTCAATCCGACAAACTCACCAAAGAAATGTGCCCGTGTCGTCGGTGATGTTATTGGTAAATTTCACCCGCATGGTGACCAGGCCGTTTATGACGCTCTTGTGAGGCTGGCTCAGGATTTTGCCGTTCGTTACCCTTTGATCGACGGACAAGGTAATTTCGGGAATATTGACGGGGACAACGCGGCCGCGATGCGTTACACGGAATCGCGCCTTACAGAGATTGCGCTTTTATTGCTCGAAGGCATCGAGGAAAATGCAATTGATTTCCGTGCGACATATGACGGTGAAACGCTCGAGCCTATTGTGCTCCCTGCTGCGTTTCCTAATCTTCTTG
>CAXGMH010000057.1:0-13263 GCA_964010795.1 uncultured Alphaproteobacteria bacterium | reverse complement strand
CAGCGTCTCTTTTGTTCAAATCAATTATAAAGCCTTAAGCAGATATGGCCTTTAATCCCTCGCGAATGAGCGCAGATACATCTTGCGCAACATCAGGATTGGACTGCTTGACCTTTGAGAGTGCCGCAAAAGCATCTGCCCGACCGTAGCCAAGATTGACAAGCGCCGATAAAGCATCATCCATGGCTCTACCTTCCTCGCCTCCAGCCATATCCGAGGGAGATTTATTCGCAGCTGCCGAAGCCATCGGTGCATCACCAGAAAAATTGAGGTCACCCGCCTTATCTTTAAGCTCCGTCAGAATACGCGTGGCCAGTTTAGGGCCCACCCCATCAGCCTGTGTCAGGGCGGCTTTATCCTGCGCAGCAATCACATTCGGTAACGACTCAGGCGGGCAAGCGCTTAATATGGCCAAAGCCGCCTTAGCACCAACGCCTTGAACCTTCGTTAACAAGCGAAACCAGCCTTGCTCTAACCTGTCACAAAAACCATAAAGCTGAATAGCGTCTTCACGGACACTTGTTTCGATCAAGAGAGAAACAGCATCACCTCTACCCCCAATACGCCCCAGAGTGCGGCCGCTAGCAGAGACCAGATAGCCAACGCCCTGTACATCAAGAATCAGGCTAGCACCCTCTATAAAATCAATCACGCCTGTTAATTTTGCAAACATATCATCGCCCTTTCGCAATTGCTTTATGCGTCGTTACATGGTTGGCGTGGCAAATTGCTACTGCCAAAGCATCCGCAGCGTCTGCTCTCTCGACTTGAGAGCCAGGTAACAACGTTCTTACCATCATAATCATTTGATCTTTTTGTGCGTGACCTGCTCCGACCACAGTTTTTTTCACAAGATTGGCAGGGTATTCTGCTACATCCAGCCCCGCCCTTGCCGGCACAAGCAATGCAATACCGCGCGCATGACCAAGCTTAAGCGAACTAAGTGCGTTCTTATTGACAAATGTTTCTTCTACTGCGGCCGTATCAGGCTGCCATAAGGCAATAAACTTTGTGAGCCTGTGCTCTAGATCGCAAAGCCTTTGTGGCAAGCTCGACTTTGGATTTGTTGACAATACGTCATGTGCAATGTGGCGATATAAAGAGCCTTGAACCTCTATCACGCCAACGCCACAATGTTGCAAACCTGGATCTATCCCTAAAACGCGCATAGCTTAGACTAAACAGACTCGCTGCGTTTTAAGAAGTATTTTATTCGCCCTGAACTTCAAAATTAGTATGCACATATTGCACATCGTCAATATCTTCGAGCGCATCGATCAGGTTTAGTGTTTTTTCCGTCAAAACCTCATCCCCCTCTTTTGTCACATTGGGCTGCCAGCTTAGTCCGGCTTGTTTCGGGTCTCCGAATTTTCCCTGAAGAACATCTTGAACAGCAGCAAAGTCATCTGGTGATGTCGTTATGCGGTGGCTCTCTTCGTCCGACTCACAGTTATCCGCACCCGCTTCAACAGCCGCCTCGAACATCTCATCCGGCCCGGCCACAGATACGTCATATATAATCTCTCCGATACGATCGAACATAAAAGCAACAGAGTTACTCTCGCCTAAATTACCGCCGCCCTTGGCAAAGGTAGAGCGAAGCTCTGATGCCGTACGGTTACGGTTATCTGTCAAAGCTTCAACGATAAAGGCAACACCATCCGGCCCGTAGCCTTCATAGCGCATTTCTTCGAAATTAGCGGCCTCATCCCCCTCGCCTGATCCTGTTTTAATCGCTCTTTTGATATTGTCATTAGGCAGGTTATTTGCTTTTGCATTCGAGATCGCCAGACGTAAGCGCGGATTCATATCAGGATCAGCGCCACTCTCTTTGACCGCAACGATGATTTCCTTTGCGCAACGCGTAAAAACCTTAGCACGCTTTTTGTCCTGCGCGCCCTTGCGGTGCATGATGTTCTTGAATTTCGAATGACCTGCCATAACCAATCCTTCTATTGTTGGATAATTTTATTTTTCGCTTTCAATTCAATGATGATATAATTAAGTGTTAAACTATGCAGATTTCAAGAGAAAACAGCATTAGAGATTTTTATGGCTTATAACTTTTCAGAGTTGCGCATCCTTGTGATCGAAGACAACCCTCCCATGCTAGACATTATAAAGTCTATCCTGCACAGCTTTGAGGTTGGTGAAGTGCACACTGCGCGTAACGGCGAAACGGGATATAAACTTTTTTGCGAAGTTGATCCTGATCTGGTCATATGCGACTGGATGATGAAGCCTGGCGACGGCATTTCATTTACACGTAAGGTCAGAACAGACCCAAGCAGCCCCAATCCTTTCGTACCCGTAATAATGGTGACAGGGTTTAGCGTAAAAAAACGCGTCATTCAGGCAAGAGACGCGGGCGTCACGGAATTCCTGGTCAAACCTTTCACAGCCAGAGACATTTATACCAGAATTGTACAGATAATTGAAAAACCCAGAAAATATATCCGCTCAAAGACATTTTTTGGGCCTGACCGTCGCCGCGGGCGCTCAGTGCCCGATGCATCAAAGAGACGCAAATCCGATGTCAAGGATGGAGGGCGCAAATGACCTCTAATTACACACCCGAAGAATTGCGCAAGATTTTAGACCAAAGCAACGAAGACTTGCCCGAGCTCCCGAATTTTGGTGAGCGCCTACCTAGAGAGATCACCCCACCACACTACATCAAGCAAAAAGTTGGCGGTGGCGGCCTGACCGATGATATCCTCAACCGTGCGCAAAAAGTTATTGAGAAGAACACCGTTGACTTTAAACCTGTTGCACAAGAACACCTCAATGATATCGCGCAAACATTAGAGGATATGGAAGACCGCAGCTCTTACCTCAATGATCGTGACTATCTGAATATGATGATTCACCCTGCGATGCAGCTAAAGGCTAATGGCGGTATGTTCAACTTTCCGCTCGTCACTGAAGTCGCGGATATGTTCGTAAAGTTTCTAGACTCGCTCACCGAACTCAATCCAGATGCACATGACATTATCGTCGGCTTTTACACAACCTTGCGCGCAATTGTCTACGGAAACATCCGCGGTGATGGCGGTAAAGATGGCCGCGAGTTGGTTAACGAGCTGACCCATGCCCTTAAGCGCTACATCGAACGTCGCAGGAATAGCAGCTAAAATCACAGCACAAACCAGCAAAAGCTTTATTTGAAGGCATAAATTTGTATTGGCGTTACAACATAATCCATTACAATATCATGCGGCTCACTCAGCTCTTTAAGGGATGCGCCCTCAATATGCTGCTCATTCCGCGCAACGCCAATTCTGGTTGGCAAGTTACCATGCCGTCTTTGATATCGCGCCAGATAACGGTCGTAATAGCCGCCGCCATAGCCCAGCCTGTTGCCAAACATATCAAAAGCCAGTAAAGGCATGACAAGACAGTCAGGCTCGACCACCTTGGATGCGTCTAATGCGGGCTCATCTATTCCGTAAATATTCCTTGAAAACTGTGTCTGTGGATTAACTTTGACAAAATCCATATCACCCTGCGCCTTCACCACCGGAACTGCGTATTCAAAGCCGGAACGATCGAAAAAGCTGTGCGTGATAGAGACTTCATTAGCGAAAGCCATATAGCCACCGATAACGCTGTGCCCTTTTAGAAGTTGCGATAAAAGGGCTTCAAACTGACGCGTCTCATCAGAAGATAACGGCGACAAGGCATCGCGCAAAATACGGTATTTTTTCCTGAGATTCTGCTTTGTGATTACTGCATTCATCTTAACGCCCATTATAAAAAAGCTTGCCACCTTGGCCGTTGGGTAAGATATCCTCCGCGGCCCTGTTTACCAGGTGGGCGCCATATGCTCCGAACCGCAGTCCAAAGCAGGGACAGCTCCCTTGCGAAAGTCATCGGCCCTGGGGATATGGTCCCTGACGCACCAGGCAGCAAGCTCTCTTATTCTCGCATAAGATATATAACAAATGATAAAGCTTTAAAGGGCTTCAACCTCTTTTGTGATACGAGTGATCCGGCTACCGAGTTTGCCGATCATCTTTTGAATCTGTGCCTCTGATACGCTATCAACCGTATCGTTTTGATTGCCCTGTGACGCCTCTTTTGCTGTGAAAAGCTCATCTGTTAAAATAAGCGCAGAGATCACAAAAAGCTGATCTTCTGTTGAGGCCGCACCCGCTGCCTTCACATCTTGGACACGGCTGTCTATATATTCAGCCAGTTTGTGCACACGCTCTTCTTGTCCCGGGCCACAATCGATCCCATAGACATTGCCATTGATTGTAACTTTCACATTAGCCATGGCGCTTTACTCCGGCTTCTTTTGCGACGACCGCTGCCTCGAAAGGAAAATCTTCCTGAGCATCAACCTCGGTCTCAGCCAAAAACGCTTCGAGATGGTCAATAGCATTATCCAAACATTTACCCAGTTGCTCCGCTTCTATCTTTGACAAAACAACACCGCCATCTTCAACAGGGCGTAAATTATCATTTCCAGAATCATTTGAAGCACTGCGCAGGCTGCCGAAAAGATCTTGTTGAGAACCCGAAAGGCTCTGCTTTTTATGAGAGACTGTTTTTTCCAAACGGTCTAATAGCTTCGTTAGATCTTCAAAATTTTGGGCTGTGTTTTGCGCCGCCTTTGTATGTGACATACTATCGTCCTTTATCAAAATCGTTTTTCGTAATTCAGTTTTCAAATGAAAGAAGATGTTTACGCCCCTTTATATTTTTTGTCCAGTATTTCTCTGAATAAAAGAGGCTAACACATTGACCCATTTAAGAAAGCAAGGCATATTAACACCAATTATTGAGTTGCAGGAGAGCCCCAATGTCGCATAATGAAAACGTCAAATCCCCCTATCACGCCGCCATCACAGAAGAGCATTTATCCAATGCCATCAGAGCCTTAAGCATGGATGCTGTAGAGGCCGCAAATAGCGGACATCCTGGTATGCCGATGGGTATGGCGGATGTTGCCACTGTCCTGTTCACTAAATTCATGAAATTTAATCCACAAGAACCTTTGTGGGCGGATCGGGATCGTTTCATTTTGTCTGCGGGGCATGGCTCTATGTTGCTGTACTCCCTGCTCTACCTCACGGGCTACGAGAAGATCACTTTAGAAGAAATCAAAAACTTCCGTCAGATGGGAAGCCTTTGTGCCGGACATCCAGAAGTTATGCAGGACGCGGGCATTGAAATGACCACAGGCCCATTGGGACAAGGTATTGCAACTTCTGTTGGATTTGCTTTGGCAGAACGTATTTTAAACGCAAAATTTGGCGACGAGCTGCAAGATCACTTTACTTATGTTATTGCCAGTGACGGTGACCTCATGGAGGGTATAAGCCACGAAGCAGCCTCACTTGCCGGCCATATGAAACTCTCAAAGCTGGTTGTGCTTTATGATGATAACGGCATCTCGATTGACGGTCCCACAGACCTCTCTTTCTCTGACGATACTGGTAAGCGCTTCGAGGCCTACGGATGGGATGTTCAATCAGTTGACGGGCACAATCACGCCGCCATAGCCAAGGCAATATCCACAGCAAAAGCGTCTGATAAGCCAAGCCTGATCTGCTGCAAAACTAAGATCGGCTTTGGCGCACCAACAAAAGAAGGAAAGTCATCTTCACATGGCTCACCACTCGGTAAAGAAGAACTAGACGGCGCAAAGAAAGCTATTGGCTGGCCATATGACGCTTTCGATATTCCAGAGGATATTCTTGCTGCATGGCGCGAGATTGGAACCAATTCTGCTATGATCTATGAAGACTGGCATGAGCGCTATAGCACACACGCAAAAAGGAAGGAATTCGACGCCTACTGGAATTCTGATTTTGATATTGAGTCTGCTGTTGCAGAGATCAAAAAACAAGCTGCACAATCCCAAGACAAACCAGCGACCAGAAAAGCGTCCGGGAATGTTCTGGAAAAACTATGCGACGTTATGCCTAATTTGATTGGCGGATCCGCTGACCTCACAGGCTCTAACAACACAAAAGCCAATGACAACATCATTAGCGCTAAAAACTATGACGGCCAGTATATTTATTACGGAGTAAGAGAACACGGCATGGCAGCGTGTATGAATGGTATGCGCCTTCATGGTGGAATGGTGCCCTATTCCGGCACGTTCCTTGTTTTTTCGGATTACTGTCGTCCGTCAATCCGTTTGGCCGCTCTTATGAAGCAACAAAGCATCTTTGTCATGACACATGACTCAATCGGCCTTGGTGAAGACGGCCCTACACACCAGCCCGTAGAGCATCTTGCCGCTTTACGCGCTATTCCTAACCTTTACGTTTATCGCCCCGCCGACCAGACAGAAACAGCAGAGTGCTGGGAGCTGGCTCTCAGAGATACAGACAGCCCGTCTCTGTTGGCGCTTACACGTCAAGGCTTGCCGCCCATGCGTAATGACTACACAGAAAATAATCTTTGCGCGCTCGGTGCTTATATCTTAACTGAATGCGAGGCAGAAACACCGGATATCACGCTTTTTGCAAGCGGGTCTGAGGTGCATATCGCTGCCGAGGCAGCCGAAACTCTGGCCGACCAAGGCCATCAAGTTCGTCTTGTTTCAGTCCCATGTCTTGACCTTTTCTGGGAACAAGACGGAGATTATATTCAAGAGCTAACCTGCAACAACTCTATAAAGATTGCCGTCGAAGCAGCAATCTCCCAAGGCTGGCGTGAAGTAATCGGCCATCATGGCATCTTTGTTGGCATGAATTCTTTCGGTGAGAGCGCCCCTGCGAATGAGCTATATGAGCATTTCGGGATCACCGCTGATGCTATCGTTGACAAGGCTTTGAAAGCCATCGCGAAAAGGTCATAGGCTATTGCAGGGATAGGTTCTCTACAATAAATGAGCCTTGAGATGATTTGGCAAAGCCTCTGACATATTGATGTAATTGATTCGGCCAGCCTTTGCGTCTTCAATCGCGATATGCCGTTTACCCGCTGTTTGCTTCTCTCGTTCAACAAAGGGAACGACACGGCTAAGCTCATTAAGATTTCGAAATTTAAGACTGCCGCCAGTTTTTTCATTAATAGCATCATACATTTCATTATGACCGCCAAAAAGCTGCCTCAATATAATAAAATCATAAGGATGGTCAGCCCATATTTCGATCTCGTCAGCTTTAGAAAAACAATTGAGTATCCCTTGCCTGATCTCCTCTAAACTTTGTCTTGCCTCCTGTGCAGGCAGTTTAGACAAGACATTTTTAACCAACCATTCTCTTTTCAACGCACTTTCATTAAACGCATTAGAAACACCGTAATAACTTGCGGCACTCATTTTTCTTTCTTTTGAAATCCCTACCAATCCAACACTTATTAATGTAACTATTGTTTCGCCATTGAGGCCTATCTCTTCTTCAAATTCTGTGTCTAGAAAAAAGATATGCTTGTTCTTATGGCTCATGTTGACTTTATCCATTGTTTAGTGAGAATGATATAAATCGTAATTATAATAATTATGAAAAAATTACAAGTTTTAGGAGATTTTAATGGCCACTAAAATTGCAATTAACGGATTTGGACGTATCGGAAGACTGGTTTTTCGCGCTTGGCTGGAAAGCGAGCGTAACGATATCGAAGTTGTAGCTATTAATGACTTGGCGGATATCAATACCAACGCCCATCTTTTGCAATATGATTCAACGCATGGCCGCCTGCCTTATCAAGTCAGTGTTGCCGATGACTTTCTTGTTATTGGTGACAAGCGCGTAAAGGTCCTGAGTGAACGCGATCCGTCGAACTTAAACTGGGGCGGTATGGGTGTTGATGTAGTGGCCGAATGTACGGGCATTTTCACACAGCGCGATATGGCTCAAAAACACATAGACGCAGGTGCTAAAAAGGTTTTGATCTCTGCGCCGGCCAAGGATGAAGATATTACCGTAGTTTTCGGCGTCAACAGTGACCAGCTCAAAGCCGAGCACACAATCGTCTCTAATGCATCATGCACGACGAACTGTCTTGCCCCTATTGCTCATGTCATCAATGAGACATTCGGCTTGGAACAAGGCTTTATGACGACAATTCACTCCTATACGGGCGATCAACGTATTGTTGATACAATGCATAAGGATTTACATCGCGCACGCGCCGCAGCAACCAACATGATTCCGACATCTACCGGCGCAGCCAAAGCTGTAGGTAAGGTATTGCCGGCTCTGGACGGTAAACTGGATGGGGTTTCCATACGCGTTCCCACCCCTAATGTTTCCGTTGTTGATTTAACGGCAACCACAATCAAGCCTGTCACTGCAGAGGCCCTGAATGAAGCCTTTAAGCAGGCAGAACAAAGCTCTTTGAAAGACATTCTCGGCACATATACTGCACCGCTTGTCTCGGGTGACTTTAATCACGACCCGCGATCTTCAGTTGTCGGTGTGAACGAGACCAAGGTTATGGGCGCTAACTTTATCCGCGTCATGAGCTGGTATGATAATGAGTGGGGTTTTTCGAACCGTATGCTCGATACAGCCAGCCTGATGGGTAAGTTAGGCTAGCTTACCAACGCCTATCAAAACGGTTTTATCTTGGCGCTATTTTTCTATAGCCGAAGAAGCCTTTGCGCTCGACCCTTACAACCTTTTGCACCTCAAATGGCGTTGGGGGCGTGCATATACTAGAAAAATTACTGTAGGCAAGGCATAAGGCCGGCAACATTTCTAAAGCTTCCCGAGCCTCTCCTTGTGGAAGGCCCTGTCTGTTTGCAGCCTCTATAAACCCTTTTTTCATCAGGCTGTATTTTTTGTCAACGGGCTTGAATTCCTCTTGCAAGCTATCTGTTGCCAGCCATGCAGAATTTTGACCAGCTTGCATATAGGTTAAACAAATTTCCGTGTTCTCGTTTTTTCCTGTCGTAAGATTACGATAACGCAGGTCAACAATCACTCTTATATAATCCATTCAATGGCCTCTCGAATATAGCTTATTCATTTTCCGGCTTATCACTTGTAGCTACGACTTACTTTCGAGATAATGTTCCAGACATTGCTGTTTCGTTTGGCTTTTTCGCCTATTTTGGAATTGGGCACTCGTCCATGTGCACAAAATACCGAGCAAATAACGATCTCTGTGCGCTGTAATCTCACAGATAATTCTACGCTTAAGTTTTTCAGGATCTTGGCCGTCCTTCAATGTCGCTTCAAACATAAAATCTGAATGCCCTACCCATATTGGATCAAGTGATGCCTTGATATAACGGAATGTTACATCCGCATCATTCAAGATTGAGTTTGGATTTCCCGACTTAAGCCAGTTAATAACATTGCTAAGCGTTAAACAGATATGTTTTTTGACGTCTTCTTTTGTTCCGCTACGCACTAAATTTTCGGCATTAAACTTAAGCGTCAATGGAAAACGAATACGTATACTCATCGTTTTAGTTCGACCGACGTAAATTTGTAATTTGTGAGCGCATAAGCAAAAGGCGCGAGGCTACTAATAAAAATGCCCGCAAACATCTCATATCCCGGAGCAACTGCAATCGCCAAGCCAGCACCAGTGACGAACAGTAAAGCGCTCGCACAATAACCTATGGCGCTTTTACCCCAATCTTCCGAAGGTCTCAGCATAATGCCTCCCAAGTTTCATTATGGCAAAATAATAGAAAAAGAAGGCAGCTCTTGTCCAGAGATTTTACAAATTAAACGAGACTTTTGTGATCTTTTGCTGCTTTGATGAATGAAACAAAAAGCGGATGCGGGTCAAAAGGCTTGGATTTCAGCTCAGGATGGAACTGTACTCCAATAAACCATGGGTGGTTCTTCAATTCGACAATCTCAGGCAATTTACCATCAGGTGACAAGCCCGAGAATATAACACCCTTATCCTCAAGATCACTAATATAGCTGCTATTCACTTCATAGCGATGACGATGGCGCTCTTCAATATCGGCACTACCATATATAGAAGCTACTCTCGAGCCGTCCTTCAACTTTGCCTGATAAGCCCCAAGACGCATCGTGCCGCCAAGATCAGTTTGCGCGTCTCTCGTTAGAACCTGTCCGTCCTTTTCCCATTCAGTCATGAGGCCGACAACATTTTCCTCGCAAGGGCCGAATTCAGTTGAATTCGCGCCTTTGTGCCCCAGAATGTTGCGCACAGCTTCAATCACAGCCATTTGCATACCAAAACATATTCCGAAATAAGGGATTTTGTTTTCCCGTGCATATTGAACGGCTCTAATCTTACCTTCCGCACCTCGTTGGCCGAACCCGCCCGGCACCAAAATGCCGTGAACATCACGAAGCTCACGTACAGGGTCACCACCATCTTCGAAGACAGAGGATTCAACAAATTTCAGATTCACCTTCAAGCGATTGGCAATGCCGCCATGCATCAACGCCTCATTGAGCGACTTATAGCTATCGGTGAGGTTGGTATATTTCCCAACCACTGCAATAGTGACTTCGCTCTCGGGATTTTTGATCCGCTCGACAATATCCTGCCAGACTGAAAGGTCAGGTTCTTTTGCATCCTCAATACCGAATAATTTGAGAACTTGTGTATCAAGCCCCTCTCTATGATAACTCAAAGGCACTTCATATATCGTAGAGACATCCAAAGCAGGCACAACGGCCGCCTCATCAATATTACAGAACAGGCCAATCTTGCGGCGCTCATCTTCTGGAATTGGACGATCAGAGCGGCAAAGTAAAAGCTTTGGCCTGATCCCTGCGCTCATAAGCTCTTTGACAGAGTGCTGCGTCGGCTTTGTTTTAAGCTCGCCTGCTGCGGCAATATAGGGGATCAATGTCACATGGAGGAAAAGTGCCCGGCTGGTGCCGACCTCATTACCGAATTGACGAATTGCCTCGAGGAAGGGAAGACTTTCAATGTCCCCGACTGTACCACCGATCTCGCACAAAACAAAATCTGCCGTACCTTCTTTTTCACGGATAAAGTCCTTGATCTCATCAGTGATATGCGGGATGACCTGAATAGTCGCGCCGAGATAGTCTCCTCGTCGCTCCCGATTAAGCACATTGGTATAAATGCGGCCTGTGGTCACATTATCACTTTGTTGTGCCGGACGGCCAGTGAAGCGCTCATAATGTCCAAGGTCAAGATCGGTTTCCGCTCCATCGTCAGTCACGTAAACTTCCCCATGCTGGAACGGGCTCATCGTGCCGGGATCAACATTAAGATAAGGGTCTAATTTGCAAAGCCTGACGGAGTATCCGCGTGCCTGTAACAATGCACCAAGCGCAGCGGAGCCGAGGCCTTTTCCCAATGAGGAAACAACGCCGCCGGTAATAAAAATATATCGAGTGCTCATTTTACTGTGTGGATACCGGGACTTGAGGTTCGGTTGTCACAGGCGTTTCTTCCTGCGTGTCTTCAATTTGCGGTGCAGATGCTGCTGGCTGATCCAGCTCCTCAGCAATGCTTTCTTCTGATGCTCCACCGCCAGCCATCACAGCCAGTGTCAAGCTTGTTACAAAAAAAGCTGTTGCCAAAATCGCTGTAGCTCGCGTTAAAACACTTGCCGTGGTTTGCGGTGTTGCGATATTTCCCAGACCGCCGCCAGAGCCGCCGATACCAAGCCCGCCGCCTTCTGATTTTTGAATTAAAACAAGCGCGATAATACCGAGCGCAAGTAGCAAATGTATAACTAGAACAACGTTTTCCATGCTTTTCTCAAACCTTTATCTAAAGCCCTATTCAACTTGCTGAGCAATACCGATGAAACTTTCCGCCTTAAGCGAAGCACCACCGATAAGTGCGCCATGAACATTTGTTAAAGCCAAAATCTCTTTTGCGTTTTCAGGCTTAACTGATCCGCCGTAGAGAATACGCATTTCTGTATGCAGTGCAAGCGTTTCCCTTACAGTTTGTTGAATAAAGTCATGGATATCTGAAATCTCTTCCACAGTCGGCGTCTTGCCGCTACCAATTGCCCAGACTGGCTCATAGGCTATTACTGTATTTCGCGGGAACGCATTGCGCGGCAGACTCTCTTTGATTTGGTGCGCCAGAACATCCTTTGTTTGTCCCGCTTCTTTTTCTGCCTGTGTCTCACCAATACATATAATTGGCTTTAAACCTGCCTGATAAGCACTCTCAGCTTTTTCAAAAACCAGAGCACTTGTTTCATCATGCCCCATACGTCGCTCGGAATGACCGACGATTACGTAAGAACAGCCAAGATCAGATAGCATATTCGGCGCGACATCACCCGTAAAAGCGCCCTTTTGGTCTGTAGAACAATCCTGAGCGCCCAAAGCGATCTCTGTGCCCATAACAACTTCGGCAACAGAAGAGATATGCACAAAGGTAGGACATAGCAAAAGCTCAACCGCACTCAAATCAAGCCCTTCGGCGCTTTGCGCTACGTCTTTTGCCAAATTCATGGCAAAAGCTTTATCCCCATTCATCTTCCAGTTTCCGGCTATCAGTGTTTTCATACTTCACCTTTGATTTATTATGCGCTATGCATAGCACTTAAATTTAAAAATTTAAAGGATTTATAGATCATGCTCGGATGGTTACAAGACAGTGCAAAAAACGGAATTTTGAAATACTTCCTGATGGGGCTCTTGCTCCTCGCAGGTGCCGGACTGGTTATGACGGATGTCGGCGGTTTCTTCCGTGGTGGCGTTCCAGTTGATTCCGTAGCCACTGTTCAAGGCGAGAAGATCACACTCAATGCCTTTGACCGCGAAGTACGCAATAGCTTGTATCAAGAAAATATCACACCGCAAGAAGCGCTTGGCACAGGTCGACTAGAACAAATCCTCGACCGCATGATTGCACAAAAACTTTTGCGTCAAATGGCACATGATAACGGCATTGCCGTACCGCGTGACGCCTTAATCAAAGAAATTCGCCAATATGCAGAAAGCTATGCCGGATCTTCAGGTATTGCCACTTCTGAAGCTTTTAAGCAAATGCTACGCAATCAGGGCATCAGCGAAAAGGCCTTTCTGGATATGCTCAAACAAGAAAAACTTATCACCGTTTTATCAGAGATCATTCAAAATAATGTGATCGTTCCAAGCGTACTTGCGCAAGACTTTGTTCTCGCCAGCGGTCAGGCACGTTCCATTGAAGCCCTGGTAATCGAGAAAAAAGATATGAAGCTTTCTCAAGAACCTAGCGATGCGGTCTTACAATCGCATTACGAAACCATTAAAACACGTTTTATGAGCGCAGAGCGCCGCTCTTTTGACGTTATGGTCCTAAGTGAAGATGCTGTTGGTGAAACGCTGAATATCTCGAACGAACTGGTCGAGCATTACTATAATGCCAATACAGACC
>CAXGMH010000056.1:0-13573 GCA_964010795.1 uncultured Alphaproteobacteria bacterium | reverse complement strand
TGGGATGACCATAAGGACAACATTATTCGTCATGATGATTTGCGTGAGCGTAACTATGGCGACCTTGCCGGTCTGAATAAGGCCGAGACAGCACAAAAATTCGGTGACGATCAGGTTCATATATGGAGACGCTCTTATGACACACCACCTCCCGGTGGAGAGAGTCTTAAAGATGTGGTTGAGCGCGTTGAGCCTTATTACGAAGCTCATATAAAACCTTTGATGGAGGCAGGTAAAAACGTTTTGATTGGTGCGCACGGAAATACTTTGCGCGCTATGTTGATTATTCTTGGTGAGCGCACGCCTGATAATATCAATGAAGCGGAAATGCCAACGGGTGTCCCTATGGCATTTGAGTACCAAGACGGGGCTTATTCCGCAGGGCGCTTTCTGCGCTGAGCTATAGCGGCTAGATTTATTAATGTGTGTCGGCTGTTACTTGCGTAATGAGCGGGAGAGGGATGTGCATTGTGCTTGTGCAGCCTCGTCAATCATACCGCGATAACAGGTGTTGTAATACTGAACGACAAAGGCAACGTCTTCGTTAAGCTGGACAGCACCCGTTGTATCTTTTTCTTTTGTCGCCATAACAGCGCGGACGCAAATGTCGATCTTGCTGGTCATGTCCATAACCATAAAGCGACGGCGTTCCATCGTGTCCATATCATAAGATGATATTTGATTGATAGGTTTACAGGCATCGCGAATGATACTTGCGGCAAAACCTGAGTATTGCGGGTCGGCTTTGGCTACCGAACCACCACTGAGGAATTGTGATTGATGACGCTGATTAAGTAGTTTGGTGGCGTCTTTGATAGCCTTTATACATTCGATGCCGTCAGGGACTTCGAAGCATAGGCGATTAAGTTCTTTTGAGATGCTTTGAGCGGATTGCGCGCTCGCCTGCGCGGTGAAGCTTAAGCAGGCGAGTGCGGATAGGAATAGTGATCGTATGATCGTATTGCGCAAGCGCATGAATACCTGCCTTAACGGCGAATACCGAGTTTCTTGATGATATCTTTGTAACGGCCTTCGCTTTTGCCGCGCAAGTAATCAAGAAGTTTACGGCGCTGTGCAACAAGGCGCAAAAGACCGCGACGTGTTGATAAATCTTTTTTGTGCTGATCCATGTGCTGAGACAAATTGTTAATACGCTCAGTAATAATGGCAATTTGAACTTCCGGAGAGCCAGTATCGTTGGCTTCGCGCTTATGTGTATCAATCAGTTCTTGTTTCTTTTCAGCTGTAATCGACATCGTTTTTTCCTTTTGTTTACAAGTTAAATAGTTTTTTTGGCTGGATGGTCACGTTGGAAATAGTTACAAGTCCGATTGCCGTGTCATCAACCATAGCCAGTGCTGTTCCGTCTTCTCCTAAATTCAGGCCATCAAGACGATGGCTGTCTGATTTTGAGAAGAAGGTCAGGCTCTGACCTTGCTTCAATTTTGCCGCTTCTGCTTGTGTAAAGCTTATGTCCGGGATGTCGTCCAGGCCGGCTTCACACGCCCATAAAACAGCTTGAAGGCCCTCTTTATGAAGCAACGCTTCAAGATTGTCCAGTAAAATCGCGTCTTTTTCTGTGAAAGAGCCGACACTTGCTCTTACCAGTTGGTCGATATATCCGACGGTGCCCAGCTTCTGCGCAATGTCGCGTCCCAGAGAACGGATATAAGTGCCTTTGCCGCACAAAACTTCAAAGCTTGCCTTTTCGGCGTCGCTGCCTAGGAATTTAATGTCATGAATGCTGACAATGCGGGCTTTGAGTTCAACGGCTTCCCCTTTTCGTGCCAATGCATAGGCACGTTGTCCGTCCACTTTAATGGCGGAAAAGGCGGGTGGGACTTGCTCGATTTCTCCCATGAAAGAGGGAAGAATAGCCATGATGTCCTGCTTGCTTGGACGAATATCACTGGTCTGTATGACTTCGCCTTCGGCATCATCCGTATTGCGTGCTTCGCCCCATATGAGGTTAAAACGATAGGTTTTGAGATTATCTTGCATATAGGGAATGGTTTTTGTCGCTTCGCCGAAGGCGATCGGCAAGATGCCTTCAGCAAGAGGGTCTAGTGTTCCTGCGTGTCCGGCTTTTTGTGCGTTGAGCAATCTACGGGTTTTGTTAACGACATCGGTCGACCCCATGCCGCGCGGCTTATAGATGTTAAGCCATCCATTAATCTTGTCGCCTTTTTTGCGCCGTCCCATAGTTGTGTTATCCTAGCTTTCACCACGTTCGTGATGAATTTTCTGGATAAGGTGCTCGATACGGCCGGCTTCGTTGAATGCTTTGTCATGGACAAAGTGGACGCGCGGTGTGAATTTCAGATTCAATTGATGCGCGATCTCTTTCTGGAAATAGCCATGTGCCTTGTTTAAGGCTTTAACGAGTTCTTTATGAGAGTCTTCGGCTTCTTGTTTGCTCATAGGCTCATTTGTGTTACGGCTGGCTCCGGGCAGAGCATAAGCGGTTGCCTTTTTGAGATCCGGAGAAATCCGAACTTCGGCAACTGTAATATGTGCCGCATCCATCAACGCCTCGTCGAAAAACTTTCCGCGTTGAAGCACCTCGGTCAACACGTGACGAATCTGTTCCGCTACACGGAGCTGCCTTTGCGAACGTTCTGTGCTTGATGCCTGTTTCATAACGCTATCTCAAGATGAGTGTTTTAATCGATGGTTTGTTTTTCCTCGATAATGTCAAAGCATTCGATCACGTCATTTGCCTTGATATCATCATAGTTTTCAAACGCCATACCGCATTCCATGCCTTCACGCGCTTCTTTGACTTCGTCTTTGAAGCGTTTAAGGGTTTTCAGCATACCTTCATGTATAACCACATCATCACGCAACAGGCGAACTTTGGAACCGCGCTTAACGATACCATCTGTAATCATACAGCCTGCAACCTTACCGACCTTGGTGATATTGAAGACTTCACGGATTTGTGCGTAGCCGATCAGCTCTTCACGGATCTTCGGTGCAAGCATTCCGGTGAGCATATCTTTTGCATCATCAAGTACGTTATAGATGATGTTGTGATAACGGATTGCTACATCTTCTTTTTGAGCCAGATCGCGCGCCTGTGCATTTGCACGGACGTTAAACCCGACGATCAGTGCGCTTGATGTTTTGGCAAGAGAGACATCCGTCTCTGTAATACCGCCAACACCGCTGTGAATGATACGAACTGCGATTTCGTCATTTTCTTCGGTCATTTTCTCTAAAGAGCCGGCAATCGCCTCGATAGAGCCGTGAACATCGGCCTTAATCAAGACGTTAAGCGTTTTCACGCCTTTGCTTTCTTTGGATTGTGCCATCATTTGTTCGATACTGGTCGCTCCAAGAGCCGCAGCCTTAACATCACGTTGTTTGCGGCGACGGTAATCGATAATCGCACGAGCCTTAGCCTCGTCACGAACCACATCGAGCATATCACCCGCATCAGGGGTGCCGGTCAAGCCAAGCACTTCAACAGGTTTGCCCGGTTCGGCCTCTTTAACCTGCTTACCGTGGTCGTCAATCATGGTTCTGACACGACCCCACTCTTTACCGACAACAAAGATGTCGCCTTGTCTGAGCGTCCCTTTGTTGATGAGAACAGTCGCAACAGAGCCGCGGCCTTTTTCCATTTTTGATTCAACCACAGTACCGTGAGCTTCGCGGTCAGGGTTGGCCGTCAACTCAAGAACTTCGGCCTGCAACAGGATCGTATCGAGAAGGTCGTCCAATCCGATGCGCTGTTTCGCAGATACTTCTACGACCATTGTGTCACCACCCATATCTTCGGTGATGACTTCATGTTGCAGGAGGTCTTGTTTAACCTTGTATGGTTCTGCATCAGGCAGGTCGATTTTGTTGACTGCAACAATAATCGGCACATTCGCGGCTTTTGCATGGTTAATCGCTTCAATCGTTTGTGGCATCACGGAATCATTAGCCGCCACAACAAGGATAACGATGTCTGTGATATCTGCACCGCGTGCACGCATCTGGGTAAAGGCCGCGTGACCGGGCGTATCGATAAAGGTCACTTTACCTTTGCCTTCACCTGCTTCAACTTGATAGGCGCCGATATGCTGTGTAATGCCTCCGGCTTCACCGGACACAACATTCGTGGAGCGCATAGCATCCAGAAGTGATGTTTTACCGTGGTCAACATGGCCCATGATCGTGACAACAGGAGGACGTGGTTTAAGCTCGGCTGCTGTGTCTTCTGTCCCTTCAACGCCGATTTCAATATCAGCATCGGTAACACGTTTGACCTTATGACCGAATTCATCAACGAGAAGCTCGGCTGTATCGGCATCAATTGTCTGGTTGATGGTCGCCATAACGCCCATTTTCATCAATGATTTAACGACATCGCCCGAGCGCTCTGCCATACGGTTTGACAGTTCTTGAACAGTGATAGTCTCAGGCACGATAATCTCACGAACCTGCTTTACATTTTCTTTTGGTTCATTCGATTTAAGGCGCTCTTTTTCCTTGGCACGGCGTTGCGCGGCGAGGGATGGGCCACGGTCTCGTTCGTAATCTTCATTGAGAACCTGTGTAACTGTGAGCTTACCCGGGCGACGGCGCTTGTCTCCAGCCTTCGCTTTGGCCGCAGCATCCGCCTTGCGTTTGCGCTCGAGGATGTCATCTTCGGATTCTTTGGCCGCATCAGGTTTGGAAAAACTTTTTTGACGTGCTTTATTCTGAGCGGCATCAGCCTCCATAGCCTGTAAATTTGCTGTGGCAATATCATCCGCAGGGCGGTATTTTTTCGGGGCAGGTGCCAAGGGCTGTTCAGCCTGTGCTGATTCTTCAGTTGTTGTCGTCGGCTGCTCTTCTTCTTTCGGCTCTTCCTTGCGGGCACGTTCATGGACAGGAAGCTTGCTGCGTTGTCCGGCGTTTTGCTGTGCTTGCTGGAGGGCGCGCAGGCGTGCTTGACGCTCTTGATCGGTCAGGCTTGATCCCGTGCCTTTATCTGAAGCATCGCTAGCTGCCGTTTTCGTAGCGTCACTTGCTGAAGATGTACGGCGTTTTCTAACTTCTACGGCAATGCCGGGCTTTGCCGATGGCGTAGGAGCGGAGGCGCTGCTTTTACCTTTCAGCGATAACGTCCCTTTTTTATTGCCAAGAGAGAGTGTCTTTTTTTCTTTGTTTTCAGCCATGTATTCCTCTTTTCAATTTGCGCATAGCCCTTATGCCAAGCGTCATAAAAATCATATTCGTCAGCCAAAAGCAAGTTCGGCGGGCGTATCAGGGCAATGAAATGTCGAAAAGAGGTGTTACATATTTAAAAACTCATTTTTGACATCAAGCCTGAAAGCCTGCTTATCTTGCTTGTTGACGCAGACCCCTTAAGCCACATTTTCCTGCTCTTGGGTGTCTTCGTTTGTTTCTTCGCCTTTGTCTTCATCAGCGAACCAGTGCGCACGAGCCGCCATAATTATGGTGTCTGCCTGTGCCTGTGTCATGCCTTCTTGCTGCAAAATCTCGATAAGCTCGTCACCGGCAAGGTCAGCCAGATCGTCACGTGATTTTACATCGTTTTCGCCAAGCTTGATAATCATTTCAGCATTAAGGCCTTCGACTTCCGACAAGTCATCTTGAATGCCAAGCTCATCTTTGCGCTTTTGAAGCTCTTCCGCTTGTTGTTGCAAGTAGTTTTGAGCGCGTGTTTGAAGCTCTTCGGCAATGTCTTCATCAAAGCCTTCGATCTGTGTCAGCTCATAAAGCTCGATCTCGGCAATGTCTTCGATCATTGCAAAGCCTTCGGCAACTAAAAGCTGTGCGATTGTTTCATCAACGTCCAGAGCATTCATGAACAATTCAGAGCGTGTCTTGAATTCTTCTGCGCGACGTTCTGATTCTTCTTCCTCGGTCAGAATATCGATGTTCCAACCAAGCAAGTCAGAGGCCAAGCGGACATTTTGACCACGGCGACCAATCGCAAGGCTAAGTTGGTCTTCACCAACAACTGTTTCGATCTTCTGGTTTTCTTCATCAACGACAACTTTTGTAACGGTTGCCGGCTGAAGAGCGTTGATAACAGTGCTTACGATGTCTTCTGTCCAGGGGATAATGTCAATTTTTTCGCCTTGAAGCTCGTTCACAACGGCCTGTACACGTGATCCGCGCATACCCACACACGCACCAACAGGATCAATTGTGTTTTCACCAGAGTAAACAGTCATTTTTGCACGGCTACCCGGATCACGAGCAACCCCGCGGATTTCAATCATGCCATCATAAATTTCAGGAACTTCCTGTGTGAACAGACCCACCAGAAATTCGGGGCGTGTACGAGATAGGAAAATCTGTGGACCACGTGTCTCTGAGCGTACATCATAAATGACGGCGCGAACGCGGTCGCCATTATTCAAGTGCTCGCGAGGGATAGATTCATCACGGCGCAAAATAGCCTCGGCACGGCCTAGATCAATCGTTGCATTCCCGAATTCCACACGTTTTACAATCCCTGTGACGATCTCGCCAACACGGTCTTTGTATTCTGTGAACTGGCGCTGACGCTCTGCATCACGAACGCGCTGCGTAATAACCTGTTTCGCTGTTTGTGCGGCAATGCGGCCAAAGTCAATAGGAGGAAGATCATCAATGATGTGATCGCCAACCTCTGCACCGTCTTTAAGAGCCTTTGCATCTTCTAGAAGAATTTGGCTGGCTTCTTCATCAGGGTCAATTTCTTCTACGATTTCGCGATAGCGTTGGAGCTTAATGTCACCTTTGCGCGGGTCGATTGTCGCGCGGATATCCTGATCGAAACCGTATTTAGAGCGGCCAGCTTTTTGAATGGCTTCTTCCATCGCTTCGATAACAACCGAACGGTCGATACCTTTTTCGCGAGCAACATTATCAGCAACTTGTAAAATTTCCATCATAGCCTTAGACCTCCTGATTAACCTTTCTTCAATTACGCCTTTTGTTTGTTCTTGTTTATATCAATCATATCCTCGCTAAACACCAGTCGAGCCTTGCGTATTTCGCTGACCGGAAGAGCGATATCCTGTTTTTCGCCACCATCGATTTCGATTTCTAATATGGCGCTTTCATCTTCGCTTAAGCCCTTTACTACGCCTCGGAAGCGTTTTTGTCCAGTGGCAAGCGGTGTTTCCATCTCGATTTTTGCTTCCCAGCCTTTGAAGCGCTCAAAGTCTTGGGCACGTGTTAATGGTCTATCCAGACCTGGGGAGCCTACCTCAAGGCGATAAGCACCAGAGATAGGGTCTTCAACTTCGAAAATTGTAGCTAGCTCACGGCTGATTTTGGCACAGTCATCAAGGCCGAGGACTTCGGCTGTGTCTGGCTCAAGCATGATTTCCAAAATCTGTTCGTCATATTTCGAACCTGTTAGGTGTACTTTCACAAGTGCATAGCCATGCGCTTTTGCAACCGGTTCAACCAGCGTTGCAAAACGTCCATCAGGGTCAATCAATCTTTTGCTCATAAGTCCTAACTTAGGTAATAAAAAAGGCGGCTCAAGAGCCACCTGATATTCAATCAGCTATTTGATTAATCTTATAAGGTGAAAGCGCGCATGAATGCAAGTGTTTTCTTATTTGCGCGTGAAAATTAAATAGCTTTGTTTGCGTCCTGCCTCAGCGCCTTTGCGTTCATATTTTGTTGTAAGCCAGTCTTCGGGCGGGATTTGCCAATCGTCTTTGCTTTTAGCGCTCCATTTAAATTCAGAGTGATTACTTGCCTCGGTTACCATCCATTCTGCTAAATTATCGACATCTGTGCTCATAAACAATGTACCAGACGGCTTCAGGAGGCGCGCAAAAAGGTCAAGTGTGTCCTTGCGGATAATGCGCCTTTTATGATGACGTTTCTTTGGCCAGGGATCTGGGTTTAGAACATAGATCAGGTCGATGCTTGCCGTCGTTAAGCAATCGAGGAAGGGGATGGCGTCATCGTCCCAAACCCTCAAATTGTCGAGATTTCTATCTTTGATACGGTCAAGTAATGTGCTCACACCGGTGACAAAAGGCTCGCAGCCTATAAACCCAGTATTTGCCTGCACATCCTGTGCATGAATATGCGCCAGACGCTCACCGTCACCAAAGCCGATCTCTACGGTTACGCTTGATACAGGCTTGCTGAATAGCGATTTTGGGTCGATTTGCTCTATTTGTTGAGTGTTATTGAGGTCGATTTCAGGTTTGATCCGAGGCAAAAGCTCATCCATAAGAGCTTGGCGCTTAACGGTGAGGGGGCGACCTTGTTTACGGCCAAATACTTTATGCTTGCCGGAGGTTTGGTAAAAGCGAGTTTCAGACATAATCAGTTTCAAAAATAGGTTGTGCAACCTGTTATTGAACAAAACTCTTTAATGTGTCAACCAGATCAGTACGTTCCCATGAAAAATGTCCTTCATCGCTTGGTTGGCGACCAAAGTGGCCATAAGCAGCAGAGGGCGTGTAAATAGGTTTGTTAAGCTGAAGGGTGTTACGGATTGCCCTTGGGGTCAGCTTGATTTCTTTTGTGATTTTTTGCGTAAGCTCTCTGTCGTCACATTGCCCCGTACCATGTGTGTCGATAAATACAGACATAGGCTCTGCAATGCCGATAGCATAAGCGAGCTGAATCGTGCAGCGGTCAGCTAATCCTGCCGCGACTATGTTTTTGGCGAGATACCGCGCCATATAAGCTGCTGATCGGTCAACTTTTGTTGGGTCTTTGCCTGAGAAAGCGCCGCCACCATGCGGTGCGGAACCGCCATATGTGTCGACAATGATTTTGCGTCCGGTCAATCCTGCATCACCAACTGGCCCGCCAATAACGAAACGCCCTGTGGGATTGACGAAGATATTTTTATCATCGCATAACCAGCCATCAGGCAATGAGCTTTGGATGACAGGCAACACCATGTCTCGAACCTGAGCTTGCGTCACATCGGCATTATGTTGTGTAGACAGTACGATGCGTTCTGCCTTGTAAGGGATGTTGTTTTCGTCGTAGCGCAGGGTCAGTTGTGCTTTGGCATCAGGGCCGAGCTGTGACAATGTGCCGTCATGGCGAAGCTTAGATAAATTACGCAATATGCGATGAGAGTAATGTATCGCTGCTGGCATTAACACATCGGTTTCTTTGCAGGCATATCCAAACATAATACCTTGATCGCCTGCGCCTTCTTCTTCTTTTGCGTCGGCAGAGCTATCCACGCCCATAGCAATGTCAGATGACTGTTTATGAATCTTGATATCGATTGGCACGTCTTTCCAGTGAAAGTCTTTTTGTTCATAGCCGATTTTTTTTATTGTTTTGCGCGCAGTTTCTTCTATTACGTCTTTTGTAATAGAGGCGGGGCCGCGGACTTCTCCGGCTAATACAACGGAATTTGTCGTCACCAGTGTTTCAACCGCACAGCGACAATCAGGATCTTCGGCCATAAAACAATCGAGTACTGCGTCGGATATCTGGTCACAGACTTTGTCAGGGTGGCCTTCAGATACAGATTCACTGGTAAAGAGATGATAGTCCATGATAATCCTTTTTATAATTCACCTTATTAGACAAAGTGAATTCGCAGAATCTGTCAACGGCTATTATTGGGCTACTGTTTAAAACTGGACATTGCCGCTGGCCGAGGATTGAGCGACTGATTTTATGAATTGCAGCAAGCGGTCACGGACTTGCGGGTCATCAATAGCGTAATAGGCTTGAATGATTTCGGCTGTTTCGCGCTTTTCCAAAACATCCATGGGTAGGGCGGGCACGGTCTCTGCTTTATTCACATTTACTTGATTGGGGTGTGACGAGAAATCAGTTTGCCCATCATCAGAGACAGTATATGCGTTTATACGATTTGGTGTTTCCTTGTGAGCGCCGTGGAAGAAAAAGGCTATATCCGTTTTGAGGATTTTAGCAAATTCATAAAGTTTTCCTGCGCTGACACGGTTTGTGCCGTGCTCGTATTTTTGTATTTGCTGGAATGTTATGCCAATTTTTGAGGCGAGTTCTTCTTGTGACCAACCTAAAAGATTGCGTCTGATTTTTAGTCTCTTGCCGACATATTTGTCAATATCGCTTGGGCCACCGCGTGTTTTTCGTGGTGTATCGGATGTCTTTTTCTCTGTCTTCTTTTCCGACATTACGTCCTCTTAAACTGGTTAGGCGTGTGCATACCAACGTATGATCGGAGGACAGTGTTGCGAATAGATTTTTGAAAAACAAGTTTTTTTTAGTGTCTACCCTTCTTTAAAACTATAAATAGAAGCGCAAATATACTTAAGGTTGTAAAAAACAAAAGATTCCCAAGCCGGGTGTAACTTGTCGTTTTACTTAAGCTTTTTGGTGTATCTATGAGGAGATTACCTCTTATACCATAGTCAATATTTCCAAGGTTTTGGCCATAGGAATTAAATGCGCCTGAGATGCCTGTATTAGCGGATCTAAGCACTGGAGTTCCTGATTCAATCGCTCTGAAGCGAGCCATTGCATGATGTTGATATGGCCCGGCAGCATCGCCATACCATGCGTCATTTGTTACGGTGAGCGTTATTTTGTTCTTTGCTTTAGATAGATTGAAGAGCTCTCGTCCGATGTTTGGAAAAATTACCTCGTAACAAATTAGCGGAATAAGCGCTGTGTCTTGTGTGGTAAGATTCTTTGGCTCTTTGCCAGGCCGAAAACCGACGATCCCTACAAGTGGCTCGATAAAGTCTGGGGGGAGGTAGGGGATGTATTCGCCAAAGGGTACGAGATGCGATTTATCATAGCGGTCTATAACTGTTCCGCTTTTGTCGACTTGATACAGCGCATTGTAATAAGCGCCGTTTTGTTCGTCACGGTGAAGCATGCCTGTGAATAGCGTTACTTTATTTACTGGCCAGCTTTTGAGAGTGTTACTTATAGCTGTTCGAATGGCCTCGTGATTAAAGTATATGTCAGACATAGCCGTTTCAGGCCAGATGATGTAAAGCTCTTCTGTTTTGCCTAGATCTCCGTGTTCTTCTGGCTTGTATCGAGAGAGCGAGAGTAAATTGCCGATATGGTCAAGCATCAGGTCTGATCGCCATTTGATATCTTGACCGATATTGGGCTGTACGATCAGTGTTTTGTGTTTTGCGTCTGCGTTTGTTTGATTGGTCTCGGATAACCTGTTGTGGCCATATAAAAAGCTTGCACTAAAACTTGCCAATATAATGAGCAGAAGTCCAAATGCCTGACGTTTTTGCCCTCTTTTAAATGAAAGAATAAAATAGCCCGTGCCTAATCCCCAGAAAATGGTTGCGAGGCTGAGAAGGTGGATGCCTGTAACATGGCTGAGTTGCGCTAGCTCAAGTTGCGCGTTCCATATATAGCCGGGTAAATTCCAGGGAAACCCTGTAAACGCCCAGCCGCGCACCCATTCAATCAGCGATAGTGATATAATGCTCAACACAAATCGGTGCAGCGTTTTTTGTGCAGAATAGCGAGCGGTGATTGCAATGGCTAACCCCCAGAAACAGGATAGGAAAAGTGGTAAGCCTAAAAGAGCGAATGGATATGCCCACCAATATTCATCCCAGTTGATGAAAAGGGCGTTTCCGATCCAGTATAGGCCGAGCAGGAAATAACCGAATCCGAAGCAAAAGCCGTATAGAAAGCCCTGTCTGGTTGTCTCAATCCGGTCTAAAAGTGTGTAAAACCCAGCAAAGCCGAGCAAGGTTGCAGGCCAGATATTCCAAAAAGGTAGGCCTAGGCACGCTATGAGGCCGCATATGAATGCCGTAAGGAAGGGCAGGAGCCTTTTCCAGTGTTGGTTTTGTTCGCTTATTTCGCTCATAATGAGGCGAGGTTACTGCGTAATGTTGCTCGAGGGAACCAGATTTCTGATTTTAAGCCTATTTATGCGCCGTAAATCAGCGTCGAGGACTTCGAATTCAACACCGGACGGGTGGGATAAAATCTCGCCACGAGCAGGAACATGACCTGTCATAGAGAAGACAACACCAGCCAGCGTATTATTTTCTTCGCGCTCTTCCTCGGTCAGGAACTCGCCGTAGGCTTCTTCAAAGTCATCAATATAAACACGTGCATCTGCGATCAAGGTCCCATCTGGGCGGACAATGACCTGAGCCGAGCTGTTTCTGTCATATTCATCATCAATATTACCAACGATATCCTCGATAATGTCACCAATGGTTACCATGCCGTCAATTCCGCCATATTCATCGACAACTAGCATCATGTGCTTTTTGGTTTCGCGCATTTGAAGTAACAAATCCAGAACAGGCATAGCGGGCGAGATGATCGGAATAGATCGGCACATTTTCTCAAGATCAAAGAGTGTGTCTTTGTCTCGGCCTTCCGAGCTACGCATAAGGGCGGCCATCATGTCCTTGATATGAACAGATCCGATAATATTGTCGAGATTGTCACGATATACAGGGTAGCGGCTGTGCTGGGCGTTTGAGATTGTGTTATATATCTCGTCAAAACTGGAGCCTACCTCGAGTGCTGCGATGTCAACACGTGGGATCATAACGTCAATGACCGTCATATCCTGAAGGTCAAGAACGTTGGAGATCAATGTTTTCTCATGCGCATAGGTTGCCGCGTTTAAAGAACTATCTCCGTTCTCCATGGCCTCTTCAATCGCTTCACGTAAGGAGGTGTCTGATTTTGCCTTTGGAATAAGGTTAGAGATAAAGTCGAGCAGGCCGCCTTCTTCTTTTTGCTTATCTTCCTTGCGCGATTCTTCAGGAAAATTTTGAGGTGTTTGTGAAAGTGAGAAAATTTCAGCCCGCTCCGGACTGTCTGTTTCTTCGTCACTTGCGCGGTCTACGCTATCTTTTTCAACCGCAATATCCGTTTTTTGTATCATCGTAGTGAATTACAATCCTTATATTTAATACAATATTATGCCACAAAACTATAATCAGAGGTAAGGGTTTTTTATACCGAATTCGTGTAAAAGTCGAACTTCCAGCTCTTCCATTTCCTCAGCGTCGTCATCTTCTATGTGATCGTAGCCTAAAAGATGTAAAAAGCCATGCAATATCATATGCGTTGCATGGTCTTTGTCAGGTTTGTCTTGCTCTTGCGCTTCTCTCAGAATTGTCTCTCCTGAGATTGCGATGTCACCAAGATAGCTGCCTTCATCATTAGGAAAAGACAAAACATTGGTCGGTTTGTCTTTGTTTCTGAAATTGTTATTGAGGTTTTGAATCTCGCTATCTGTCATATATTTGATGGCGACTTGCGGCGCATCGGGGGCTTCAAAGGCGCTTTCCTCTATGGCTCGCTCAAGTAATTTTGCAATCGGCGCCTGGTCAATAAGGGAAGAGGGACAGTCTATAAATTCGATATCAAGCATTTTTGCTGCGTTTATCATAGGCGTCGAGGATGCGTCCGACCATATCATGGCGCACGACGTCCTTGTTGTTGAAGTGAATAAAGCGACTTCCCTTAACCTGTGAGAGAGTGTCGATTGCATCTTGTAGCCCGCTCACCATATCTTTTGGTAAATCCGCCTGTGACGGGTCGCCTGCTACGATCATTTTTGAACCTTCACCAAATCGGGTGAGGAACATCTTCATTTGCTGTGGGGTCGTGTTCTGTGCTTCGTCGAGTACAACAGCGG
>CAXGMH010000055.1:0-13776 GCA_964010795.1 uncultured Alphaproteobacteria bacterium | reverse complement strand
TAAAGCTTTTCTTTCAGGGGTTGCAATTCATCTGCGCTGCCTTTAATTCTTATTGCAGTACAATATTTTAGCTATCTAAGGAGCTGTACCGACATGAATATCCATGAATATCAAGCCAAAGAACTACTCAAAGATTACGGCGTTGCCGTGCCTGACGGCATCGCAGCCATGAGCGTAGAGGAAGCCGTAAAGGCAGCCGAAGCAATGCCAGGACCGCTTTATGTGGTCAAAGCGCAAATCCACGCTGGAGGCCGTGGCGCAGGTCACTTCACCAACAATCCAGAAGGTAAGGGCGGTGTCCGTCTTTGCAAGACAATCGACGATGTACGCGAAGCCGCCGAAGCAATGCTCGGCAATGTTCTTGTCACAAAACAAACAGGTGCTGAAGGTAAAGAAGTGCAACGTCTTTATGTCACGGACGGTGTTGATATTTCCAAGGAATATTATGCCGGTCTTTTGCTCGACCGTGCGACATCACGCATCACATTCATGGTCTCTACCGAAGGCGGTATGGACATCGAGGAAGTGGCAGAGAACACACCTGAGAAAATCATCAAAGTCGGCATCAACCCTGCTACAGGTATGCTACCCTTCCATGCGCGCAAACTCGCATTTGGTCTGGGTTTGAGCGGAAACACGTTCAAATCGGCTGTAAAGTTTTTCCTCAGCCTGTATGACGCCTATGTGAAACTTGACGCCTCTATTGTTGAAATCAACCCGATGATTATCACGGAAGACGAGCAGGTCTTGGCACTGGACGCAAAAATGAACTTTGACGATAACGCATTGTTCCGTCAAAAGCGCGTTGCCGAGATGCGCGATGAAACAGAAGAAGATGAAAAAGAGCGTCAGGCTCATGAATATGATCTGTCTTATGTTGCTCTGGACGGTAATATCGGCTGTATGGTTAATGGTGCGGGTCTTGCGATGTCGACAATGGACATCATCAAGCATTACGGCGGCGAGCCTGCGAACTTCCTCGATGTTGGCGGTGGCGCAAACGAAGAAAAGGTTACAGCTGCATTCAAGATCATTTTATCAGATCCGAATGTAAAAGGCATTCTCGTGAACATCTTTGGCGGGATTATGCGTTGCGACATTATCGCCAAAGGCGTGATCGCAGCCGCGAAGGAAGTTGACCTTTCTGTGCCGTTGGTTGTGCGCCTCGAGGGGACAAATGTCGAGCAAGGTAAAGAGATCTTGAACTCTTCCGGTCTTGATATCATCGCTGCGGATAATCTGTCTGATGCCGCTAAGAAAGTCGTAGAAGCCACACAAAAAGCGCAAAAAGCCGCTTAATACTATTCAAAGGATATAGGAGAAAGAAATATGTCTGTCCTCGTAAACAAAGACACTAAAGTCATCTGTCAGGGTTTCACAGGTGCGCAAGGGACCTTCCACTCGGAACAAGCCATTGCATACGGAACCAAGATGGTTGGCGGCGTAACACCGGGCAAAGGCGGCCAGGAGCATCTCGGCCTGCCTGTTTTCAACACTGTTGAAGACGCACGCAAAGCCACGGACTGTAACGCCTCTGTTATATATGTGCCACCTCCCTTCGCGGCCGACTCTATTATTGAGGCGATCGAAGCGGAAATCGAACTGGCAATTTGTATCACGGAAGGCATTCCTGTTACCGATATGATTAAGGTTCGCGCAGCACTCAACGGTTCAAAAACACGCCTCATCGGCCCGAACTGCCCGGGCGTTATCACGCCTGATGAGTGCAAAATCGGCATTATGCCAGGCCACATTCATAAGCGTGGTAAGGTCGGGATCGTATCCCGCTCCGGTACATTGACCTATGAAGCCGTTGCACAAACAGCCGCAGAAGGTCTTGGCCAGTCCACGTGTATCGGGATCGGTGGCGACCCTGTGAACGGCACGAACTTTATCGATTGCATCAAGCTGTTCATGGACGACCCTGAAACGGAGAGCATCCTTATGATTGGTGAGATCGGCGGCTCTGCCGAGATCGAAGCCGCAGAATACTACGCCGGCCTGAAAACCAAAAAGCCGATTGCCGGCTTTATCGCTGGACGCACAGCCCCTCCCGGTAAACGTATGGGACACGCCGGTGCAATCATCTCAGGCGGTGACGACACGGCTCCGGCCAAAGTCGCAGCCATGCAAAAGGCAGGCTTTGCGATTGCAGAAACTCCTGCACATCTGGGCCAAGCCGTCAAAGAAGCCATGGCAGCCTAAGCGCACCGCTTCACAAAAAAAACAAGATAAAAAAGCCTGCTCTTGCAGGCTTTTTTATTCCGGCTGTGGAAAGTCATTGTATATAGAGAAGCTAGTCTCTCTAAATGCAGCTATATTTTCAGCAGCGTCTGATAGAATTGGCAAGCTGACTAAATCTCCTCCGAAAGCAGATACACTCGCCATTCCAAGCAATATACCAAAGGCCGCTCTACGACTGCCAAAAAGAATATTTGCAAAACCAATTAAAGGCAAAGCTTCTATAAATTGCATATACTGAGTGTTATCGATGAATGCAGCTCCGCTACAAATTGCTGCGGTCATATAAAATGGCACCTGATACCAAGGTGATCCAAAAAAGTTTACAAATCCATTAGACACTCCCTGAAAAGTTTTAGTAAGGAATCCCTTTTGCCCTGAATTTTGCGCGTTAAGTTCTTTTGTCATTATATCTCCTAATGAGCAGAAAATAACAAACAACAAAAATTATGTCAATAAAAAAATGATTATGCGTGGAATTAAACCGTTTTTCCTTTTCAAGTGCGATGAACGTGCTATTTTAGTGGGTGATTTTTTGAAAAATAAGGACGAATTCATATGAGTAACAGCGCGCAAGACCTGACGTTTCTTTCCGGCCCGAATGCCGAATATATTATTCAACTCTATGCGAAGTTTATGCAAAACCCAACGACGCTGGATCAAAGCTGGTCGGATTTCTTTTCCGCGCTCAATGACAACGAGAAGGATATCTTATCCGAGCTTTCAGGCGCAAGCTGGACTCCCGAGGAACACCGCAAACAATCACGCAGCTTTGATCGTACGGGCACCGTATCAGGCAATGAAGGTCTAGGGCAAAAGTCACAGGCCGGAACGGCCACCACGTCTTCGTCCACGCATTCTCAGGCCGACTTCGAAGGTGATGTCAAACGTGCCACACTTGATTCCGTGCGCGCTCTTATGCTGATCCGCGCGTATCGCGTAAGAGGTCACTTGATCGCCAATCTTGACCCGCTGGAACTTAAGGCCAAAGACGAGCATCCGGAACTTGATCCCGCACATTACGGTTTCACAGACTCCGACATTGACCGCAAGATCTTTATCAATGGCGTTTTGGGCATGGAATATGCCAGCCTGCGCGAAATTCTAACGGCTCTGCGCGACACCTATTGCCATCATGTCGGCGTTGAATTCCTGCATATGTCCGACCCAGAAGAAAAAGCATGGATTCAAGAGCGCATCGAAGAGCCGAGAAACCATACTGACTTCACGGAAAAAGGCAAAAAGGCAATTCTCGAGCGCCTTACCGCTGCTGAACAATTCGAAAAATTCCTGCACACCAAATATACGGGCACAAAACGCTTTGGCCTTGATGGTGGCGAGGCTCTTATCCCTGCACTTGAACAAATCCTGAAACGTGGATCGCAGCTTGGCGTCGAAGAAGTCATCGTCGGTATGGCACACCGCGGGCGCTTGAATGTTCTGGCCAATTTCATGGGGAAATCTTATACAGCGATCTTCTCTGAATTTCAGGGCAACTCATCCAACCCGGAAGACGTTCAAGGCTCGGGTGATGTGAAATACCACCTCGGTACATCCAGTGACCGCGAATTCGACGGCAAGAATGTCCATCTTTCGCTTACCCCAAACCCGTCTCACCTTGAAGCCGTTAATCCCGTGGTGATCGGAAAAACCCGCGCAAAACAAGCGCAGCTTAATGACACAGAATACAACAAAGTCCTGCCGCTCCTGTTGCACGGCGATGCCGCCTTTGCCGGACAAGGCCTTGTTGCCGAAACTTTGATGATATCGGAACTCCCCGGCTACCGCGTCGGTGGGACGGTTCATATCGTCATCAACAACCAGATTGGCTTTACGACAACACCTAAATACGGTCGCTCGGGTCCTTATCCAACGGATGTGGCAAAGATGCTCTCTGCACCTATTTTCCACGTCAATGGCGACGACCCGGAAGCTGTTGTCCATGTTGCACGCATCGCCACTGAATTCCGCCAGAAATTCAAAAAAGATGTCGTCATCGATATGGTCTGCTATCGTCGCTATGGCCATAATGAAGGTGATGAGCCGAGCTTCACTCAGCCGGTGATGTACCAGAAAATCAAAAATCAGGAGCCTGTGCGCAGTCTTTATGCGAACCAGCTAGCAGCGGAATCTGTAGTCTCGAGTGAAGAGGCGCAAGGCATTGTCGACGCACAAGTCAAAGAGCTCGAAGAAGCCTTTGAAGCGGCGGAAAACTACAAGCCTAATTCAGCCGATTATCTGCAAGGTGTCTGGTCAGGTCTTAAACAGCCCAAATGGGATGATCCTGATCCTCGCCGCGGGGACACTGCCATTGATGAGGATATGTATCAGCTCCTCGCCAAGAAACTAACCACTGTGCCAGACAGCTTTAACCTGAACCCCAAAATCGACCGCCTATTCAAGGCCAAGGCAAAAATGTTCGAAGACGGTGAAGGCTTTGACTGGGCAACAGCAGAAGCCATGGCTTACGGCTCTTTAGTAGAAGAAGGCCATCCTGTCCGCCTATCCGGTCAGGATTGTGGTCGCGGGACGTTCTCTCAACGCCATGCCATTTTGTATGACCAGAAAAACGAAGAGAAGTTTCTACCGCTCCAAAACATCTCCGATAAGCAAGCGCAATTCGAAGTGCATGACAGCCCACTCTCCGAAGCAGCCGTTCTCGGCTTCGAGTATGGCTATTCGATCACCGAGCCAAAAGCACTCGTTTTGTGGGAAGCGCAATTCGGCGACTTCGTAAACGGCGCACAAGTGATTATCGACCAATTTATCTCTTCGGGTGAGAGTAAATGGCTGCGTATGTCAGGGCTTGTCATGCTACTGCCGCATGGCTTCGAAGGCCAAGGGCCAGAGCACTCTTCTGCACGTATGGAGCGTTTCCTGCAAAATGCAGCCGAAGACAACTGGCAAGTTGCAAACTGTACAACACCGGCCAGTTACTTTCATATCCTGCGCCGCCAGTTGCACCGCAACTTCCGCAAACCATTAATTATCATGACACCGAAATCTTTGCTGCGCCATAAACTGGCTGTATCTGACAAATCCATGTTTGTGAAAGGCTCGGGCTTCCACCGTGTCTTGTGGGATGACGACCAAGAGAAACTGGCAAAGCCAAAAGACATAAAACGCGTCATTTTATGTACAGGTAAGGTCTATTACGACCTATTGGCCGAGCGCCGTGAACGTGACATCAAAAATGTCCTGATTTTGCGTCTGGAACAACTTTATCCATTCCCGCATGAAGCGCTTATGACCGAACTTAAGGCATACAGCAACGCTGATATTGTCTGGTGTCAGGAAGAGCCTGAGAATATGGGATCATGGCATTTTGTTGACCGTCGGATCGAAGCCGTTTTGACAGATTTGAAGCACAAAGCAAAACGCCCGATCTATGCCGGACGTCGCGCAGCCGCTTCACCTGCAACAGGCTTGCTCAAACGTCACCAAGAGGAACAAGCCAAACTGGTTGATGACGCGCTGAGCGTTTAATTAATTAGGTAGCATTGACTGAAAATCATTAACAACTTCGCTCAATCCCTCAATTGAGTGAACCGTGTCAACAGCGTTTGAAAACAGCGCGTCCAAAATAGGATTATCAAAAAGCAACGCACATGCTGTGCCCACTGCGCCTAATGATGCACCGTCTCTTAAACCGCCTCCCAATGCTCCAAGTATTTTATTCTCACTTTGGCTGATAAACAAGCCAGCCACACCAAGCCCGATACCTGCCATCAAACCAATTGGTCCCGCGATAGCAAATAATATCAGGGGTGAAGCAAGGCCAAAAACATAGCCTATCCCTTTTGCAGCAGATTCAGTATTAAATATTTTTTCTAATTTCATATCATCCCCGCGTTATTTGTTTTACGTAATATATATCACTAAAAACAGTAATGCAAGAAAAAAGAATATACCTACTTTTTTCGAAAAAATTTTGCAGCGAAAAAGGGAGCCTAACGCTTCCTCTTTTTTTTGTCCCTTAGGAGGTAGCGCATTAAGATAGCCTTCGAAGGTTTCTGCGACCTTTTCCCAGGCATAGCGCTCTTTGATATGTTCAACGCGCTGATCTGCGCTACCACATTCAAGTGCCTTGCGAACGCCTGCAGCCAAGTCCTCGCCCAACACACCCAGATACGGCTCGGTAACAATATCACGAGGACCAGTCACATCATAAGCAACCACAGGCACACCAGAGGCCAGCGCCTCTATGAGGACGATGCCGAATGTATCCGTACGAGACGGGAAGACAAACACATCCGAAGAGCGGTAATATTCAGCCAGCTCTTTCCCGACCTTCTTTCCGGCAAAGATTGCATCAGGATATTTCTTCGAGAGCTTTTCACGGCTCGGACCATCCCCAACGATAACCTTTGTTCCGCCTGTATCCGCCTCAAGAAAAGCCTCAATGTTTTTCTCAACAGCAACTCGCCCGACATATAGCTGTATCGGCTTGGGCATATCCTGGAACAATGTCTTTTCTCCCGGATGGAAAAGCTCCAGCTTTGCGCCACGGATCAGACGCTTTTTATCAGCCTTAAAGCCCCAAGCGTTCAACTCGTCCTCAAGGCTTTGTGTCGCGACCATCATAGCAGATGATTTTTTGTGAAAACGGCGCACATAGGCAATCGCAATCGAACGCAAATAGCGCCTTATACGCTTAGGCAGCCAGCTGACACGCTTTGCCACATAATCAGGGAAATGCGTATGGTATGACGTTGTGAACGGAACTTTATTCCGTTTACAATAAAGCCTCGCAGCCTGTCCAAGCGGACCCTCAACAGGGATATGGATACGGTCAGGGTCAAACTCGCGGATCATACGGCGCAGCTTACGATAAGGTAAAAGCGCCAGAGAGATTTCCTTGTAGCCCGGCATCGGAATATTTAAAAAAGAATCCGGCCCGATCACTCTTACATCATGGCCACGATTGCGCATTTCCTCGGACAAATACTCATATGTACGAACAACGCCGTTAATTTGCGGCTGCCATGCATCTGTAACAATCAATAATTTCATAACTTTATTTTGCTTTTGTTATTTTTAGGTTCTAATGTCTACCTTGTATTCAGCGTAAAGACAACAATAACAAGACACAAGTTCAATTCATTCTTATGACACAAGCCGATCCCGACATAACAGACATATCCCTTGATGAGACGCATTTCGGCCAAAGGCTGGATGTCGCAATCCTCAGCCAGCTCGAGCATGAATCCCTATCCAGAATGCGCCTCCAAAGCCTGATTAAGGACGGACAGGTCATTGACAGCGCCACTGGTAAATCCGTCAAACAGCCTTCACTGAAGGTCAAAGAGGAAATGCACCTCTCGATCACCCTGCCCGAGCTACAGCAAGCCTCGCCAGAGGCTGAAAACATCCCGCTCGATATTGTCTATGAGGATGAACACTTATTGGTTCTCAATAAGCCCGCGGGCTTGGTCGTCCATCCTGGTGCAGGCAATCATAGCGGCACATTGGTGAATGCTTTGCTGCACCACTGTAAAGGAGAGCTATCAGGAATCGGCGGCGTGGAGCGCCCGGGCATTGTCCATCGCCTTGATAAGGAAACATCCGGCCTAATGATGGTCGCAAAGAATGACATGGCGCACCGCAAGCTTTCAAAACAGCTCCAGAACCGTACCGCTACTCGTATCTATCAAGCCTTGGTCTGGGATATGCCTATCCCGCCTTCTGGTCGTATTGAGCTTAATATCGGACGACACCCTAAAGACCGCCAGAAAATGAACGCTGTCCCTGAGTTTATCGAAGGTGGACGCGAAGCCATTACCGATTACACGCTCAAACAACGCTATCTTGGCGGAGCCGTCTGCCTGATTGAATGCTCCTTGAAAACAGGACGAACACATCAAATTCGCGTTCATATGGCCGCCAAGAATAATGAGCTATTGGGCGACCCGCTTTACGGCCGTGCTGTAACATCCGCGCGCGCAGCCCTCAAACAAACTGAAATCCCAAAGGATGACATGGAACAGCTTTTGGCCTTCCCGAGACAGGCACTTCATGCGGGTGTATTGTCGTTTATTCACCCCGAAAGCGAACAGAGCATGACCTTCGAAGCGCCTATCCCGCAAGACATACAGGCTCTTATTACCTTGCTTGAAAACTACAAGAAATAAATTGATATAAAGTCAATAGATCTTTACTTTCCTATACATGGTTATATCAGTCGCTATATTTGATTTTGACGGAACGCTTGTGAATACAAGCTATCCTTATGCACAAAAGCGCGCTCAAATCACACTGGAAAACCTGAGACAGTACGGCATAGTAAAACGCCCTGCATACGAGGCTCTCGTCAAATTTTATGCCTCTCCGACCACAAGCCGACTGAGCACCCGCGGCGCCTTAACTGAGCTTATAACGAAATTTGATATAGACGCGCTCAAAGACCGCGCAGCCTTTGAAGAGTTCTACATAAAAACAAAGCTCGACTTCAAACAGGCAAAGGAACATCTTTGCCGCAATAATAAACTCAAGGCGCATCCCTTCGTTTCCGAAGTCATAGCACAGTTACAAGCGTCCGGCTATCGCACGCCGATTGCCTCTAACGCCCAAAGAAACAGTCTGCACAAAGCCATGGAACATTTCGGGCTTAAGCACTTTTTCAAGAAATCCATATACTGCGCAGATGATGTTCAAAACACAAAACCAGCGGCAGATATGCTTTTCAAGATCATGGTCGATTATAAAGTCAGCCCCAAACAATGCATCATGATCGGCGACACTATGGCCGATGTCGAAGCGGCTCAGGCAGCCTCTATACCTGTTTGCATTTTCATTCCTAAACAAGATCCGAATGCCTCAGAGCATATCGCCTATTTCAAGAAAAAAGGCGCCTATGTGTTTCAAGATTATCATCAGCTTCAAAGCTTAATTTTTTCAATCTCGGTTAACAACGCCAGACCAAGCGCTCCTCCTCCGCTCAGACATCCATAGTGCACTAAGCCGTTATAAATCGAATCATATTCTGTTTTGCAATTGACCTTGGGCGTGATTGCGGTACATTAAATGCCGTAATAACTAGAAAAAGACACAGGATAGATTATGGCTGAAATCAAAGTACCAACACTGGGTGAATCCGTATCCGAAGCAACTGTTGCACAATGGTTGAAGAAAGAGGGCGATCAAGTCAAAGCCGATGAACCGATTGTCGAGCTTGAAACCGATAAAGTGACGTTAGAGGTCAACGCACCCGCTGATGGTGTGATTTCGAAGATCGTAGCACAAGAAGGTGATAGCGTCGAAGTCGATGCCCTTCTCGGTGAGATTAGTGCGGGTGAAGCGTCTAACGACTCAAGCTCAAACGCTAAATCAGAGGAAAAAGAAGAGCCTAAGCAATCTTCAGATACAAAATCAGAAAGCAAAGATGAAGGCTCGAACGACTCTGATGACGATAAAAAGGCTATGCCGGCTGCACGCAAGATGATGGAAGAAAACAATCTTTCTTCTGATGACATCAAAGGCACAGGTAAAGACGGCCGCATCCTGAAAGAAGATGTTCAAAAATTCCTCGATGAAGGTGGCCAGAAAAAATCAGAAGGCTCATCTGCATCGTCGTCTCAACCACAAAAAACAACACTCTCAGGCCCATCCCGCGATGCCGGCGAACGTGAAGAAAAAGTTCGTATGTCTCGCCTGCGCCAGCGTATTGCCGAGCGTTTGAAAGACGCTCAAAATACAGCGGCCATGCTGACTACCTTTAACGAAGTCGATATGTCTGCTGTTATGGATCTGCGCAAAGAGTACAAAGACAGCTTTGAGAAAAAGCACGGCACGAAGCTTGGCTTCATGTCTTTCTTCGTCAAGGCCGCCATTCAGGCTCTGAAAGAATTTCCAGCCGTCAACGCTGAGATCAGCGGCACAGACATCATCTACAAAAACTACTACGATATCGGTGTTGCCGTCAGCACGCCACAAGGTCTGGTTGTTCCTGTTCTGCGCGATGCTGATGAAAAGTCTTTCGCCGATGTTGAAGGCGGCATTGTCGATCTCGGTAAAAAAGCACGCGACGGCAAGCTCAGCATGGATGAAATGACAGGTGGCACATTCACAATCACCAATGGTGGTATTTTCGGCTCTGTGCTTTCAACGCCGATCCTCAATGCTCCACAATCAGGTATTTTGGGAATGCATAACATCACACAGCGTCCGGTTGTTATGCCTGATGGCTCCATTCAAGCGCGCCCGATGATGTATCTAGCGCTCTCTTACGACCACCGTATTGTTGACGGTCGCGAGGCCGTAAGCTTCCTCGTGCGCATCAAGCAAGCGATCGAGGACCCGCAGCGCCTGCTTTTGGATGTGTAAACCAAAAGATTATAGAACACGTAAAAACCCCGCCGAAAGCGGGGTTTTTTATTAGATATTCACATCCGAACTGACCAGAGCTACTCTGTCAAATCACTCCAGAGCTCTTTCACCTTTTTGAAAAAGGCGCTGGATTTTGGTGAATGCGGAGAATTTGTCGGATCGCCAAAGCTCTTCATAAAGTCCTGTTGCTTCTTATCCAGATTAACAGGTGTCTCGACAAAGACCTCGATATACATATCACCTCTAGCCGTCGAGCGCAGGATGCTCATTCCCTTGCCGCGCAGACGGAATTGCTGGCCTGTTTGCGTGCCCTCGGGAATTTTAACAGAGGTTTTCTTGCCTTCAATTGTCGGCACCTCGATCTTACCGCCAAGCGCTGCCACAGAAACAGGAATCGGCACACGGCAATATAGATGCGGGCCTTCTCTTGTGAAAAATTCATGTGGCTGTATATCAATCAAAACATAAAGATCACCGCTAGGGCCACCTTTCACGCCGGCCTCCCCTTCGCCGGATAGGCGAATACGCCGCACATCCTCAACCCCTGCGGGGATAGTCATTTTTAGCTTCTTCTCTTTTTCTATACGTCCAGCACCATGGCAATCAGGACAAGCCTCTTTGACGACCTGTCCGGCACCACCACATTCAGGACAGGTGCGCTCGACAGTAAAAAAGCCTTGCTGGGCGCGCACACGTCCAGCACCGCCACAGGTTCCACAAGTGGTTGGCTTTGTTCCGGGTTTCGCGCCTGATCCGTCACAAGTGCCGCAGGTCTCGGGCCGCGTCAGAGTTATCGTCGTTTCTTTGCCAAGGAAGGCATCTTCTAAAGAAATTGTTCGGCGCACCTGTAAATCCGCACCGCGCATAGCCCCCGAACGGCCGCGTCCGCCACCTGTGCGCCCCCCCATTGCATCGCCGAAAATCTCGTCAAATATGTCGGAGAATCCCGCACCGCCAAAGCCACCACCAAAACCATGCGCACCGCCAGCACCAGCGCCGCCACCAAAGCCGCCCCCCATAGAACCATCAAAGGCCGCATGACCATAGCGGTCATAAGCTGCGCGCTTTTGCTCGTCTTTGAGTACATCATAGGCCTCACTAACTTCTTTAAATCGCGCTTCGGCTTCCTTGTTATCTTTATTCTGGTCAGGGTGATATTTCATCGCCAGCTTGCGATACGCTTTTTTTAGCGCATCCTTATCAACGCCGCGATCAACCCCCAAAACCTCGTAATAATCTTTTTTGCTCATTGTACCTTACTCTTTACATGATCTAATATCTGTTGCGCAGCCTCAGCCGCACTTAATTTTGTTACATCAAGACTATACTCATTTTTATGGCCTGTCTTAAGAATCTCAACCTCTTCATAGAGCTTATCCAATTGATTATCAGAGGTTTGCTTAAACCGCAATTCGCGCTCTACAGACATTATCCTTTTTCTGTTTTCTTCCTTATCCACTAAAACACGAACCGGAAAAAATGAAGCTCCACTGTTCTCCGCAGCGCATCTCACACTTTCGTAAATTTCCATGTCCCCTTTATCATTGTCAGCAAGGGCATTGGTGAAAACAAAATTCGCATCTTTTACACGAATATTCTGGAATGCCTCCAAAAAAACGTCTCGGATTTTCTTTGTATAGCTCCAAACCTCTTGAGGCAGTGGAGTAATTCCATCCTTGCGCGCAACAGGGAAGATAACATTATTAATGAGATGATTACCAATGACGCGAAAATCACCAAGCGTCTCAAGCTCTTTCGCTATAGTGTACTTTCCGACACCGACCAATCCGATAATGTATATGACTGTGTTGCGCATTACGCCACATAACCCCTAATAAAAAGCCCCCGGCAAAAAAGCCGGGGTACTCTAGTAATTTAAGTTTTACGCGGATTTTTGACCTTTATCGTCCTCAGAGGCGTCATCAACATCCTCGAATTCAGCATCAACAACTTCCGGCTCATCAGATTTTGCGTCAGCAGACGCTTCATCAGCCGCCTGCCCGCCTTCCGCGCCTTCAGCCGCAGCTTGCTCTTGCGCTTGCTTATATGCCAACTCACCGAGCTTCATGCTGGCTTGAGACAAGGCATCTGATTTCGCCTTGATCTCATCCGCATCGTCGCTCTCAAGAGCTGTTTTAAGCTCTGCTACCGCAGCCTCAACCGCCTTGCGATCGTCTTCAGGCACTTTGTCGCCCAAATCTTCCATCGTCTTCTCAGATGAGTGGATCAAAGCCTCAGCCTGGTTTTTAGCCTCGACGGACTCGCGGCGTTTTTTGTCGCCCTCGGCATTTGCCTCGGCATCTTTGACCATCTGCTCGATATCGCTATCGGACAGACCGCCAGACGCCTGAATGCGGATCTGTTGCTCTTTGCCTGTCGCTTTGTCTTTGGCCGAGACCTGAACAATGCCGTTAGCATCAATGTCAAAAGTCACCTCGATCTGAGGCACGCCCCGTGGCGCTGCCGGAATACCCATAAGGTCAAACTGACCCAAAGGCTTGTTATCCGCAGCCATTTCACGCTCTCCTTGGAAGACACGAATTGTCACGGCTGACTGGTTGTCCTCGGCTGTCGAGAACGTCTGAGACTTCTTCGTCGGGATCGTCGTGTTACGCTCGATCAATCTTGTAAACACACCGCCCAAGGTTTCAATCCCCAAAGACAAAGGTGTGACATCCAGAAGCAAGACATCCTTAACGTCACCGCGTAAAACACCGCCCTGAATAGCTGCACCATCGGCAACGACTTCATCAGGGTTCACGCCTTTATGTGGCTCCTTACCGAAATATTCCTGAACAGTTTCAATGATTTTCGGCATACGCGTCATACCACCAACGAGGACGACATCATCAATGTCTTCCGGTTTAAGGCCTGCATCTTTCAACGCCGCCTTACATGGGTCGATCGTGCGCTTGACCAGATCCTCAACGAGGCTTTCGAGTTTGGCGCGAGACATTTTGATATTCAGGTGTTTCGGGCCTGACTGATCGGCTGTAATAAACGGCAGGTTGATCTCTGTCGATGTCGTTGAAGACAATTCGATCTTGGCCTTCTCAGCGGCCTCTTTCAAGCGCTGCAACGCCATTTTATCATTACGAAGATCAATGCTGTTTCCTTTTTTGAATTCATCCGCCAGGAAGTCGATGATGCGGTCGTCAAAGTCTTCACCACCAAGGAATGTATCACCATTGGTTGATTTCACTTCGAACA
>CAXGMH010000054.1:0-14064 GCA_964010795.1 uncultured Alphaproteobacteria bacterium | reverse complement strand
CGAAAGATGCGGCTGAGACAAAATTGGCAGAGGCAATGGAGAAGGCGAAAACAGCTAGTAACCCATATCTGGATATGGATAGGGTGCCGTTCTTATTCACGATGGAGCCTGAATGATTTCTGTGTAATTGGCACAAAGCTTGCAAATTTAACTGTCAGGTAAAGGACAGTCCGCTTTTTGTATGAATTGGGGCTGAAAAGGAAGAATGACAGTAATGCAGGCAGTGGGCGGCTATGTCGCTCCGAAACATGTGATTGGTGCGATTAAGCAGGCCTCGTCCCAGACGGGGGTCGATTTTTCCTATCTGCTTCATCAGGCTAAGGCCGAAAGCAGCCTGAACCCTTCTGCGAAAGCCAAGACATCTTCTGCGACTGGATTGTTCCAATTCATTGAAAAGACATGGCTTTCGATGGCCGAAAAGCATGGCGCGAAATACGGTCTTGAGGGCTTAAGTAAAAGTGAACTTTTGGCCAAACGGAAAGACCCTGTGCTGGCCAGCCTTATGGCGGCGGAGCTTGCAACGGAAAATCAGGCTTATCTTGCGCGTCATACCAAAGGTGATATTGGTGCGACAGAGCTATATTTTGCGCATTTTCTTGGTGCGAGGGGTGCGTCCGAGTTTTTGAACGCGCACGCCCAGACGCCTAAGGCTGGTGCTGCGATGTTATTTCCCAAGGCGGCAAATGCCAATAAGGGCGTTTTCTTCAATAGGGATGGCTCTATGCGATCTATGGAGCAGGTCTATGCATTCTTTGATAAGAAATTCGAAGGAGCAAAACCCGCCGAGCAAGTGCCGATGATCGCAAATACTGAAACTAAGCCTAAGACCGTTGAGGTTAAAGTTGTTGAAACACTTGCCGCCGAACCTTTAAAGGTGTCAAAAGAGGCGGGGGTTACATGGTCATCGCTCAGCGCATCGCAATCCTTCCAGAGTTTTGATCCGCAAGTGCGGGAAATGGTGTGGTCTATATTAATGCAGGGAAATCAGGGCTTGTTGCAAACGCCTGAGCAAATGCGTAATGAGGCAGGGCTTTTATCTCTTTTATCTAATTTCGATTATTCTGTGCTTTAATATTGCTATATTTACTTGCGTCTATTTAAGTCAATTTGTCAACTTAATCTATATACTCTATCGTATTTTGCCCATTATTGTTTCGTGTATGTGTGCGTTTTGTGATATTTTTACTTGTATACTTTTTGTATAGTGTTTTTTATTTTGAGTTTATATTGACTTTTTACTTAATTTATACTATATTATATTTATAGAAAGGAGGCTTGATATGGCTTATAAATCTTATCGTTCTTATGAATCCCGTGTCGAGCTGTTCCGTGCATTATCGCGACGCTACAGGAGCAGGATCGAAACCATGTGTAATTGTAATCCGAAAGGGTTGCCGATTGCATGGCTTCTTGCTTATGCCTTCACAGCGCGAAAGATGATGAAAGACGGTGAGCTTCGATGCGGTGTGAAAACACAGCCGAGACAGCCGCAGCCACAAATGGCGGGTTAACTGCTCTCTTGAGCTTGTGCGGCTCGCCTCAGGCGATCGTTAATAGCAATGCCGATGCCTTGATCGGGGATCGGCATAACTGCAATTCCTCTGTGCTCTTTTGTGTCAAGAGCCTGTATCATTGAAAACAGATTATGTGCAGCCTCATCTAGGTCACTGCTTTCGCTTAGATTGCGCAGAGATGTATGGGGGAGTGCGGAGGCTGGTCCTTGCCGCCGGATCGCCATAAATTTGATCGAACCAAAAGCGAGCAGAGCTTCTCCCTCAATAATATCTATAGCATTCAGGCGTATCGGTGTCTCGGGCGCATAATGTTTGAGCAATAGGCCTGGAGATTTGACGTCTCCGCTTTCGCTCGGGGCGGTTTTGTCGATGATAGGTTCGCCGATCGTGCCTTCGAGCGTATCCTTTGTGATTGCACCATAGCGTAAAATGGCAGGTTGCTCGGTGCTGAGGTCAAGAACCGTTGATTCCAGCCCTATTTGCGCAGCGCCACCTGCAAGGATCATGTCGACAGAGCTTCCCATTGTTTTGGCAATGTAATGCGGTGTTGTTGCGCTGGTGCTGCCTGAAATATTGGCGCTGGGCGCGGCGAGAGGCTTACCACTCAAAAGTATGAGTTTTCGTATGACAGGATTGGATGGGCAGCGAAGAGCAATTGTGTTTAGCTTGGCTGTGACCAGATCACAGACGGGACAGGTGTTTTTCTTCGGTAAAATGAGCGTAAGGGCGCCCGGCCAATGGTGTGCCATGATATGTTTTGAGCGCTCGTCAATATGTGCAAAATTTGATGCTTCCTCGGGGGTGGCGATATGTGTGATAAGCGGGTTATGGGATGGGCGGCCTTTGGCGGCGTAGATCTTTTTTACTGCATCGGGGTTGGTCGCATCTGCGGCAAGGCCGTATACGGTTTCTGTTGGGGTTGCCACGATGCCGCCTGAGTGGATAATCTTGGCTGCTTCTTTGAGGCTATTTTCATTTACGCTAACAAGTTTCGCTGCCATTTTAGCCAGTCTCTCCTAGTGTGTCCCAAGACAGCGAAGCCATACGACCCGGCAGAGCTTCGGCAATGGATTGTTGCTTGTCACTGCTGAATGTTTTCCAGTCATCAATTTCCTCGCGTGAACGGCCACAGCCAAGGCACCATCCTGTCACAGGATCCATAGCGCAGATGGAAATGCAGATCTTGCCGTCCGGTTCTTCGAGTGTGCCGCCTGTTAACGGCTCTGGCGCACCAGTCGTTGTCGGCAGGCTGAGTGGCAGGCCAAGTTTCGAGCGTACAGCCAAATAAGCCCAGCCTTCCGCCTCGATGGCATCACCGTTCCATCCAAGTGTATCGCTTGGTATGATATTTCCTCCCACTTGTTTTTGAAGCATGGCAAGTAGAGTGCTGTTGTGCCGGCCGCCGCCACAGATAATCCATTCTTTTGGCGCTTGCGGCAGGTGTTTGACGATTTGTGCAATCGCTTCGGCGGTAAAAGCGGTCAGCGTCGCAATCGCATCTTTATCGCTGAGGTGGTCGAGTCCTTCTGCGTCGAAGCTGTTGCGGTCAAGTGATTTCGGCGGCTTGCGGTCAAAATAAGGGTGGGATAACCATTTTTCCAAAAGGACTTGATCGACGTCTCCTTGACTGGCGAGCGCACCACCTTGGTCAAAGCTTTTGCCGAAACGCGACTGCATAGCGTCATCAATTAAGGCGTTACCCGGCCCTGTGTCGCAAGCGATCACGGTCTCTCCGTCGATATAGGTGATGTTGGAAACGCCGCCGATATTAAGCACGGCGATTGCGTCGTCTCGGTCTGCGGTGAGGGCTTTGTGATAAAGTGGTAGCAATGGGGCTCCTTGGCCACCGGCCTTGATATCAGCCTTACGCATTTCATAAACAACTGGGATATTGAGTGCTCTGGCCAAGCCCTTGCCTTTGCCGATGGTCACGCTCTCTCCCTCATCAGGATTGTGATAAAGACTTTGGCCGTGAAATCCGATCAGCTCAGGTTTGCAATCCTTATTTTTGCCAAGGAAATCCTGTGCAGCCTCGATATGACGAAACATGAGGATGCTCTTTGCGCGCTTGGCGCGCGGCTCTTTGACTTGTCTTGCGCCTAAGGCAGCGCGCAAAATCTCACGGTCGCTTATCGAGTAAGGATAGCTGGCAAAGCCTCGCGGCTTCACATAGTTATGGCCGTCCGTTTCGATCCAGGCCAGATCGACACCGTCCATGGATGTGCCTGACATAAACCCTAATGCTTGATAAATTTTGCGTTGTGTCATAACACTAATGTGGAATGATCTCTTATTAAAAGCAAGGCATAGAAAGACGTTATCGATGACCAATTATAAATCAGACTTTATGCGCATTATGGATGAGCGCGGCTTTATTCATCAGGGCAGCCATCTCGATTCTTTGGATGAAAGATTGTGTGAAGGGAAAATACATAGTGCGTATATTGGCTTTGATGCCACGGCTAAATCTCTACATATAGGAAACCTTACCGGTATCATGATGTTGTACTGGTTCCAGCAAACCGGCCATAAGCCAATTACGCTTATGGGTGGAGGGACTTCTAAGGTTGGTGACCCTTCGTTTAAAGATAAGCAAAGAAAGCTTTTAGATGACGAAACCATTGAAGAAAATATCGAGCACATAAAAAAAACGTGTTTTCGTCAATTTCTTAAATACGGAGACGGAGAAACAGATGCCTTGATGGTCAATAATAACGACTGGTTGAATGATTTAAAATATCTCGATTTTCTCCGTGATTATGGGCGTTTTTTCACAATAAACCGAATGATCTCTTTTGAAAGTGTGTCGGCAAGATTGGAAAGAGAAAGCCCGCTAACACTCTTAGAATTTAATTATATGGTTATGCAAGGATATGATTTCTTTGAGTTAAACCGTCAATATGGAACTATCTTACAGATGGGCGGCTCTGATCAATGGGGTAATATCATCAATGGCGTTGAATTAACTAGAAAGTACAAAAACTTTCATAAAGGCATTACAGAAATGCCCGATAATGAAGGCGCTTACTGGTCTGGCGAAGGACCTTTTGCACTAACAGCACCGCTTTTAACGACACCAGATGGAAAGAAAATGGGTAAGACTGAGAATGGGGCAGTCTGGTTAAATGCGGATATGCTCTCTCCTTACGATTACTATCAGTATTGGCGTAATGTTGACGACGTTACGGTGCCTACATTACTGCGTCGGTTTACAATTTTGCCGATGGATGAAATTGCCAAGCTGGAGGCTTTGCAAGGTGCTGAAATCAATGAGGCAAAGAAGGTTCTGGCCTTTGAGGCGACGAAACTTTGCCACGGCGAGCGGGCGGCGACAGAGGCCGCAGCCACCGCGCAGGCAACTTTTGAGCAGGGCGGTGTGGGCGAAGACCTGCCCGAGATCGCACCCGTCTTTGACGGGGGCCAGCTTGATCTTGTGGCCACAGTCAGCGAGGGCTTTGACGTGTCTAAACGCGAGGCGCGCCAACGTATTGAGCAAGGCGGTGTCCGTATTGATAATGAAAAGGTCGAAAGCTTTACCCTGCCTATGGATAGTGCAGCGCTCGATGCCGGCGTGAAACTGTCTTTCGGCAAGAAAAAGCATGGATTGTTAAAAGCGCCTACTTGATTATCGCTGGATGATCGCTTAGAAGTGTATCTTTGGTAAAACTATAGTTAAGAGAGTGTAAGGAGCCACACATGGCCTCAGCCGTAGAACAACTTGCCGGAAACATGAATTTCGGCAGCTTTGCAAAGGCAAAAGAATTGCGCAACCGTTTGCTTTTCGTCCTGATGGCGTTGGTTGTCTATCGTATCGGAACATATATTCCGATCCCGGGTATTGATAAATCTGTATGGAACGAGATTTTCACCTCCAAGGGTGGCGGTATCCTCGATATGTTCAATATGTTCTCGGGTGGTGCCTTGTCACGTATGACGATTTTTGCGCTCAATATTATCCCTTACATTTCTGCGTCTATCATTATGCAGTTGGCAACGTCGATCTCGCCTCAGATGGAACAGCTCAAAAAAGAGGGTGAGAGCGGCCGCATGAAGATTAACCAATATGCGCGTTACCTGACTGTTTTATTGGCGTCTATTCAGGCTTATGGTCTCGCTGTCGGTCTCGAGTCCATGCAGGGTGCGAGCGGTTCTGCGGTTATTGATCCGGGCTTTTTCTTCCGTATGTCTACTGTGATTACGGTTGTCGGCGGTACGATCTTCCTCGTATGGCTGGGTGAGCAGATCACGGCCCGTGGTATCGGAAACGGTATTTCGTTGATTATCTTTGCGGGTATTGTTGCCGAACTTCCAAGAGCGTTTGCCTCAACTTTGGAGCTTGGCCGTCAGGGACAATTTAATCCTTTGGTTCTGGTTGCGTTATTCGCAATGATCGTTGGCGTGATCGCCTTTATCGTATTCATGGAGCGCGCACAGCGCCGCATTCCTGTGCAGTATCCAAAGCGTCAGCACGGTAACAAAATGATGCAGGGGCAGCAGTCACATTTGCCGCTTAAGCTGAATACTGCCGGTGTTATTCCGCCGATCTTTGCATCTTCGCTCTTGCTCTTGCCGCTTACGGCTGTGGGCTTTATGGGTGGCCAGGGCGGTGACTTTATGACCGATCTGAGCCGTTACCTTGCGCATGGCGAACCGCTTTACATGGTATTGTATGGTGCTCTGATTATCTTTTTCGCATTTTTCTATACGGCGATTGTTTTCAATCCGCGTGATAATGCAGAGACTTTGAAAAAGCATGGTGGCTTTGTTCCGGGCATCCGTCCGGGCGAGCAGACGGCCAATTATCTCGATCACGTGCTGACACGCGTTACGGTTATCGGCTCCTTGTATCTGGCATTTATCTGTTTATTGCCCGAGTTTTTGATGGCTGAAATGTCGCTTCCATTCTATTTCGGGGGAACCTCGCTGTTGATTTGTGTGACAGTCACGCTTGACACAGTGAGCCAAATTCATTCACATTTAATTGCTCATCAATATGAAGGGCTGATTAAGAAAGCCAAACTGAGGGGACGCCGCTCATGAAATTGATATTGTTTGGACCGCCCGGCGCGGGTAAGGGGACACAGGCAAAACGCCTTGAACAAGTCCACGGCCTAAAACAACTTTCCACCGGTGATATGCTTCGCCGCTCCGTTGACAGCGGCACGCCACTTGGCGAGAAGGTTAAAGATATCATGAATAGCGGTGAGCTCGTTCCTGACAATATTATGGTCATGTTGATCGAAGAGCGGATTAAGCAGCCCGACTGCGAGAAGGGTTTTATTCTTGATGGTTTCCCTCGTACGATCCCGCAGGCGGAAGCTCTGGACGAACTTTTCTCCAAAAACGATATGCAGATCGACCATGTGGTTGAACTCGTCGTGGATGAGCAAGAGCTATTCCAACGTCTCGAGAGTCGTATTGCGCAAAGCGGTGATGCTGTTCGCGGTGATGATAATCTGGATACGTTCAAGCACCGTCTTGATGTTTATAAGAAACAGACCGAGCCGGTTCTCCCTTATTATAGAGACAAAGGCCTCGTACGTCAGGTTGATGGCATGAAGCCGATCGAGGAGGTCTCGACGGCTATCGATGCAGCGCTTGGTAAGGCGTAGGATATATACTTTAAGCGCTGAGACCGTGATGAAACTGCAGCAACCAAAGAAAGTGCTTTGATGTTGCAAGTTTTTTCTTGACTAGTTTCAAACTCTTCCTATAGTGTGCGCATCTTGGTGGGTCCTTAGGGGCGCCAAGACCTTACGAACATATACGATCCGGCGGCTGAAATTAAGGCTTTTACGGATCGGCCAGAAATGCGAAAGGACGAAAAACTATGGCTCGTATTGCAGGGGTCAATATTCCCGTGAACAAGCGTGTACATATCGCGCTTACTTATATTACAGGTATCGGCCGTACTTCGGCTAAGAAAATCCTGTCAGCACTTAATATCGGTAATGGTGTGGACTACCCACGCGTTAACGAGATGTCTGACGAAGAAATCGCTCGCGTACGTGAAGTGATCGACCGTGACTACAAGGTCGAGGGTGAACTTCGCCGCGAAGTATCTATGAACATCAAACGCCTGATGGATATGAAGAGCTACCGTGGTATGCGCCACCGTGCTAAGCTGCCCGTTCGCGGACAGCGTACAAGCACGAATGCCCGCACCCGCAAAGGTCCGGCTAAACCCATCGCAGGTAAGAAGAAATAAGGGGGCTTGAGACATGGCAAAACAAAATAAACAAGCCGCTGGCGTACGTAAGAGAGACCGTAAAAACATTACGACTGGTCGTTGTGTGGTTAACTCTACATTCAATAACACTATGGTCACAATCTCTGATATGCAGGGCAATGTGATTTCTTGGTCATCTGCTGGTATGATGGGCTTTAAAGGCTCTCGTAAGTCAACACCTTACGCAGCACAGATCGCAGCTGAAGATGCTGGTCGCAAGGCACAAGAGCACGGTCTTCGTGAACTCAAAGAAGTTTGTGTTCGCGGCCCTGGTTCAGGACGTGAATCGGCTTTGCGCGCTTTGCAGATCGTCGGCTTTAACGTGCAGGCAATCAAGGACACGACGCCGATCCCTCACAATGGGTGCCGTCCTAAGAAACGCCGCCGCGTGTAAGTGAAAAGTGAAGAGTTGAAAGATAACCGATAAGGGAAAGGGTAAGACCTTGATTTACAAAAACTGGCAAGAACTGATTAAACCGAACAAAGTTGACGTACAGCCTGGAAGCGATGAGCGCACATTGGGTACTGTTGTTGTTGAGCCGTTAGAGCGTGGTTTCGGTCTGACACTGGGGAACGCACTACGTCGCGTTCTTTTGTCTTCACTACAAGGTGCGGCTGTTACAGCAATCCAGATTGAAAACGTTGTTCACGAGTTCTCGACGATTGAAGGCGTTCGCGAAGATGTGACAGATATCATTTTGAATATCAAAGAAATCGCAATCGCAATGCACGCAGAAGGCCCTAAGAAAATGCGTTTGAACGCAGAAGGACCATGTGAAGTAACTGCAGGCATGATCGAAGCGGGGGCTGATATCGAAATCATGAACCCACAATTGGTTTTGTGTACACTCGACCGTGGCGCAAAGCTGAATATCGAGTTCACAGTCAACACAGGTAAAGGCTACCGTCCGGCATCTCAGAACCGTCCGGAAGACGCACCTGTTGGTTTGATCCCTGTAGACTCTGTTTTCTCTCCAATCCGCAAAGTGTCTTACGAAGTAACAGACACACGTGTTGGCCAGATCACAGACTACGATAAGCTGACTTTGAATTTGGAAACGAATGGTTCGGTTACACCTGAAGATGCGGTTGCCTTTGCTGCTCGTATCCTTCAAGACCAGCTACAAGTCTTTATCAATTTCGAAGAGCCAAAAGGCGATACAGCAACAGAAGAGAAGCAAGAGCTTCCATTCAACCCGAATCTGTTGCGCAAAGTCGAAGAGCTTGAGCTTTCTGTTCGTTCTGCGAATTGCTTGAAAAACGACAATATTGTCTATATCGGCGATTTGGTTCAAAAGAGCGAGAGCGATATGCTTCGTACGCCGAACTTTGGCCGTAAGTCTTTGAACGAGATTAAGGAAGTTTTGGCAACTATGGGCTTGCATCTCGGTATGGAAGTCGATGGATGGCCACCGGAAAACATCGAAGACTTGGTTAAAAAGGTCGAAGATCCGTTTTAAGCCAATAGTAAAAGATTAGAACTTTAAAGATAAAAAGAAGAGGTGACCTATGCGTCATAAAATGAAAGGCCGTAAATTCTCACGCACTCGTGAACACCGCAAGGCGATGTTCGTGAATCTAGCTGCTGCGCTTATCAAGCATGAGCAAATTACGACAACACTGCCTAAGGCAAAAGATCTACGCCCAATCGTCGAGAAGATTATTACTCTCGGTAAAAAGGGTGGCTTGCACAACTATCGTGAAGCGATCAGCCGTTTGGGTGATGAAACTCAAGCAAACAAAGTTATGAATGAACTTGCCGAGCGCTATAAAGAGCGTCAAGGCGGTTATGTTCGTATCATGAAGGCCGGTTTCCGCTATGGTGATAATGCGCCAGTTGCAGTTATCGAGCTGGTAGATCGCAATGAAGACGCTAAAGGCCAAGATTCAGGTCCAGTATTCACGGACGAGGACGCTTTTGATATGCCGGCTGATGCGCCTCAGAAGCAGGCTGCTGCCGGCTAATCACTACGCTTTAGGGTGTATGGTTAGTACTTTATTATTATAATAAGTTTCCTCCTCACAGGGCTCATGGTTTCATGAGCCCTTTTTGGTTTTTGGAGTGTTTTTTGTCTAAACTTTTTTTATTTTCTGCATGATACGAACTTTTTCAATGCTTGTTTGTTGTCCTCTTAGAAAGCAAGAAAGGAAGACGCTATGCTAAGTTGGGCTATATTATTTCTCGTTATTGCCATCATTGCCGGCATTCTAGGTTTTGGCGGTGTGGCTGCAATCTCTGTTGAAATTGCGCAGATTCTATTTGTGCTATTCCTCGTTCTCTTTGTGATTGCTGCGGTTGTTCACGTCATAAGAGGGCGTAAACCGCCAGTCTAAAGGCACGAAATTCACGATTGATTTATATCTTTTGCAAAACGTTGCTTTGTCCTGTATAGCTAGCTAATTAGCTGGAGGACAAAGCAATTTTTGTTAGAAATTTCCTAATATTCATGTTCATTTTGGGCTTGTGTGCATTTGCCCTTATAATGACGATGACTTCCGGTGAGCGGGATATGGAGCAGACAGACCGTCTGCTTAACCGAAGCTATCAAACTATTGTTCATATTGAGCAGATATCTACGAAAGTCGAAACGATTTTATCGGTCCAGCGTGGCTATCTGCTGAGCCAAGAGCAACATTTCCTAGATAAATACCAAGAGCAAAAAGAAAGACTTTCTGATCTGTTAGCCGAGTTGGCGGTCTTGGTCGATGGATATCCGGATCAGGAAAGTCGTCTCGATGAGATGCGAAATTATATCACGGAATTTACGACACGCCTTGAAGAGCGCAAAGAAGATGCCACGCTCGAGGGCATCGTTCGCACACTCGATGATGTGTCTATTGTAAATTCTTTGCGGGCTGATATCCGTCGTTTGAATACGGCTATGCTTGATGTTGAATATCAGCACCTGAATCAACAGTTTCAAAACCTCGACCAGATTAAGGACCAGTATTATAAGACACTGATCGTCGGCATTTTCTTTGCCAGTATTTTGCTGGTTTTGCTCAATGCTTTTTTGTTGAATGCGCAGCGTAAGAGAACACGCGCGGAGACATCTCTTAAAGGTGTAGAGGAACGCTTTGCACTGGCCGTTGAAGGAACACAAGACGGTATCTTTGACTGGGACTTTGCAACGGGAGAAGTTTACTACTCAAAGCGCTTTTTTGCGATGCTGGGTGAGGATCGAGACGGCTATACCGGAACAAAAGAGGATTCGCAAGAGCGTATCCATGAAGATGACCTTCAATCTGTGTTACAGCATATGCGTGAGTATCTTGCAGGGAAAGAGCCAAGCTTTACCCATGAATTCCGCATGAAGCACGCTTCGGGGCGCTGGATATGGGTACAGTGCCGTGCAAAGGCGATCTATGATAAATCAGGCAGAGCAATCCGTATGGTCGGGGCTTATACTGATATTACGCCTATCGTGCAATCAAAGGAAAAGCTTGAAGTTGAAAAACGTCGCGCTTTAGAGGCCAACGAAGCCAAAAGCCAGTTCCTTGCCCATATGAGCCATGAGATCCGCACGCCTTTGACGGCAATCAGCGGCATTGCTGAAATATTGGATAAACAAAAAGACACGCTTTCTGAAAAAAACCAGAAGTTAATCAAGACGCTCAATAACAGCACGACGTCACTTAAGGATCTCGTTAATGATGTTCTGGACTTCTCTAAAATTGAGCGTGAGGAAATCGAACTTGAGCAAGCGACAATCGACCTCGAGGCATTGTTTGAGCAAACTATTTCTATGATGAGCGTAAAGGCACAGGAAAAAGGTATCAGCTTTGTATTTGATTATGAGGCTGTGAAAGGGCTGCCGTTCACAGGTGACGTTCACCGTTTGCGCCAGATACTGGTTAACCTTATCGGTAATGCGATCAAGTTCACAGAAGAGGGCGGTGTCACAATTCATGCCAGCTTTGACGAGCGTGCAGGGGATTCTTACCTGCGTGTCGATGTGGCTGATACAGGAATCGGTGTTGCACCCGAGAATTTCGATGTTATTTTTGACCGTTTCAAGCAAGCCGATTCATCTGTGTCACGTAAATTTGGTGGAACGGGTCTTGGTCTGCCTATCTCACGCAAGCTTGCTGTTCTCATGGGCGGTGATATTTTCCTGACCAGCGAATTCGGCAAAGGGTCTACTTTTACGCTGTCACTACCGGGTGGTGGCAAGGCTGTGGCGCCCGAGACCAAAACGAATAACAATCCGCAAGAGCTCGAGGATCTGGATAAAGAGCTGCAAAGTCTGAGCGTCGGTAAGAAAGTTTTGATTGTAGAAGACTATCACGGCAATGTTGTGTTGATTTCGCATATGCTCGAAGAGCTTGGCATTTATTACGATGTGGCGGAGAACGGCCAGGAGGCTGTGAATTTCTGGAATGACTGTGATTATGATTTGATCTTAATGGATATACAAATGCCGATTATGGACGGCATCACAGCCACACACACCATCAGAGAGCAAGAGAGCGAGAACAGCAAACGTGCATATACGCCGATCATCGGCATGAGCGCGCACGCTCTGTCCGGTGATGATAAAAAGGGTATTAAGGCCGGCATGGATACGTATTTGACAAAACCTATTATCGAGATTGAGTTTAAACGAGCCTTGGCAAAACACATCGATTCCGAAAAACGAGCGGCCGCATAGAATAAGCGCCGCATTGTTATAATGCAGCGCTTATATGAGTGTGGTGGGATATGGAGGGCTACCTATTTTTTCTAGGCAGCGATAGTAGATGGTTGCGCGTTTGCCGCGATGGCGCCACGCATAAAGGCGTTATGTGTTGGTGTATGGTTTAGCTTGTCCTGTAGTGAGCTGCGTGCTCTGGACAGACGAGAGCGTACTGTGCCGATGGGCACATCCATTTTCTCGGCAACCTGAGCATAAGGCATACCTTTGACACAGATCATGTCAAGGATATGCTTATGCTTTTTAGGCAAGGTATTCATTGCCCGTTGTACATCTCTTATTTCCATTGTGACATCTTGAGAGGCGCTTACGCTCTGCTTTTCGAGATATGGTTCGGGATCATATTGGGATTCAAATTTGGTTTTACGGCGATAGCCCGTTACAAACAGATTATAAAGGATTTTGGAAACCCAGCTGTATAAATTCGTTCCTTCTTTGAATAAGTGCTTTTTCTCCAAAGCTCTTAACATAGCGGATTGTGCAAGGTCTTCTGCCTCTGTGCTGTTGTGCGTAAGCTTGTAGGCGAATTTGTATAGTCGGGTCTCAATCTGTATCAGTTCATCTGAAGCGAACATAAAATACTCCTTTCAAAGTTGATAAGGAGATAGTAATAAGAAAAAGTAATCTGCGTTTGTCGGGTTCGTAAACAGAATGAAAAACTTTGTTTCATTTTTGTAACAACCAAAAAGAAGAAAAAGACCTCTATGAAAAAAGGCCGAATTTTATGTGTAGATGACGACCAAGAGCTGCTTGTGGTTCTTGAACATTATCTCGAGGAGTCCGGCTATCAGGTGCAAACGGCTCAATCTGTTGCTATGGCTGAGCAAGCATTGGAGGAAAATGACTTTGATGCTGTGCTGATTGATTTGACGTTGCCCGATGGTGAGGGGCTGTCTTTGATCGTGAAGGCGAAGGCTGAGGGCGATGCCGGCATTATTGTGGTCTCTGGCAAAGATGATACGACAGAGAAAGTCGTTTGTCTGGAGATGGGAGCGGATGATTATCTGACCAAGCCTTTTGAAATGAGAGAGCTGAGTGCGCGGATTAAGGCTGTGGCCAGACGTCGTACAATGAGTGAAGCGCCGTCTTCAAGTAAGGCTGATGACAAAACACCACAAACAGAAGTGCTTAGCTTTGCTCCTGGTTGGACGATCGATAGAGGCGGATGGCAATTACTGGATGCGCATGACAATGCTATTGAGCTGACAACCGGTGAATTTGCATTGTTGGATTATTTGGTGAAATGCGCGGGGCGAGCCGTCTCTCGTGAGGCCTTGTTTGAACATACGCGCGACGGACAATTCGATGCATATGACCGTGCGATTGATATACAGATAGGACGCCTCCGTAAGAAAATAGAAGCACATGGCGGCGATTCCAACAAAATCAGGACCGTGCGCGGCGTCGGCTATATGTATATGAGTAAGCCGAACGCGTAAGTTATCGTTCTCTGGATTAATCTCTTTGCCATATTTTTGTAATTTTTATAGGAACTCTTTGCGTTTCCTGTTGTTGTTTAGTCATGGACAATGAAAAAATTCAGGAGGCAAAAATGTCTAATACAAAAAAACGTTATCCCGAAATTGATGAAATCCGTGCGGATCTAGACTCACTTAAAAGTAATGTC
>CAXGMH010000053.1:0-14655 GCA_964010795.1 uncultured Alphaproteobacteria bacterium | reverse complement strand
CGAGCGTTTCGAAAGCTTTGTTAACACTTGGGAGGTGGCAAATGCTTTCACTGAGTTGAACGATCCGCAAGAACAGCGTAAACGGTTCTCTTCTCAGGTAGAGGCGCGTGAGGCTGGCGATGATGAAGCTCAGATGTTGGATGAAGATTTCGTGACGGCACTTGAGGTCGGTTTGCCACCGACAGGTGGCTGGGGTATGGGAATTGATCGCATTGTTATGCTGCTTACGGATTCGCATAACATACGTGATGTGATTAACTTTCCGACATTGAAGCCGCTCAAAAATTAGATAAGAAAAACCCTGCGAAACGCAGGGTTTTTTTGTGTCTCAATATATATAAGCGTCTAAAACTTTAGAACTTATAGCCGAAGCCTATCCCGAATACCCATGGGTCAAGGTCAACATCGGCTTTGTATTCAGTGCCACCAACAGTGTATTTCACAGTTGTGTCAACAAAGACCTTCTTAACATCGAGGTTGAAGAACCATTTATCGTCTTTAGGAATGTCGACACCAATCTGGAAGGCGTATCCGACGCTGTTTTCATAGTCGATATTGGTGACTGTGTTTCCGGCACCCGGTGCCTCTTCGTTATAAAACATAGTGTAGTTAAGGCCCGCGCCGACATAGGGGAGGAGTTTTGTTTTATTGCCGAGGTCAACGCCGTCGAAGTGGTATTGTAACGTTAGAACGGGTGGCAAGACGCCAACTTCACCCATATCAACATTATTGACGAGAACAGATTTCTCGAGCGTCATTTCATGGTTTGTTGTCGCCGCAATCAACTCCAGAGCCCATTTATCAGTGATGAAGTATGTGAGATCGATTTCAGGTACATATTCATTTGATGCGTTGGCTTCACCGCCGACAGTCGGGTCATTGCTCGTGCTTTCATCAGGAATAAATCCGATCCCGCGCAGGCGTAGCATAAGGTCGCCTTTTTCTTTTTTAAAGCAAGTATCGCAAGCGGCTGCGCTTTCTACTGCGACTGGTGCGAATTGAAAAACAGAGGCCATCAAAGAGGCAAGTAGTATTTTTTTCATGAGTGTATCCCTTTCTTTATGATAGATTGTAACCAATAATAAAGTTATTTGGCATGATATTTATCAAGTCTGTTGATTTTATCCGGACGAGAATACAGGGATAGGTTATGGATATTTATTATTATGAATGTGAGCAACGGTTATATTTTCAAATTAGAGCTGGATGATCGTCATTTTAAGAGGCGACCGGCAGAGGTCGAGCGTGAACGATCCGTCGCTATCCGGGAGCTTTTGCGGCGCAATGTTTTTGTGCCAAAGCAGCAAGCGGCCAATGACGGTAGGCATAAACAGGGCTGTTATTCGGTTAAGATCGGGATAAAAGATTATCGTCTTATCATTTCTGTGAAGGATGAGAGCGGCCATTCTTTGAGGCCCATTACGTTGCCGATCCGTCCGTTTCGCCGCTTGATACGTGATTACTTTATGATTTGTGAGAGTTTTCTTGAGGCGTGCCAGAGCGGACAGCACAGCCGTGTAGAAGCGCTGGATATGGCTAGGCGCAGTTTGCATGACGAGGGGGCTGCGATTTTACGTGATCGCCTTGATGCTGATCTGATCGTTGACCGACTGACCGCACGCAATCTATTTACGCTTCTATGCGTATTACATGTATAAAATTCGCGCTGGATATGGTGAGAGACTTTACTTTTTATTCAGTATGTTATAACACAGTTTAAAATTTAAGAGGATATCTATGGCAAAAGAAGACTTAATGGAATTTAAAGGCGTCGTTTCAGAGGTGCTCCCCAACGCAATGTTTCGGGTTGAGCTTGAGAACGGGCACGAGATTTTAGCACATACGGCCGGTAAAATGCGTAAGAATCGCATCCGTGTTTTGCAAGGTGATACGGTTGTTGTTGAAATGACACCTTATGATCTGACCAAGGGTCGCATTGTCTATCGTGAGAAATAGGGATGGATATCCACTTTGCTCATAAAATCTGGAATGAGCTCAGCATTGATGAATTTCACGACCTTTTAAAGCTTCGTATTGATATTTTTGTAGTCGAGCAAGACTGCGCCTATCCTGAACTTGATGGTTTGGATAAAAGGGCTATACATTTTCTTGCGACACAAAATGATATTATTGTTGGAACCGCACGCTTGTTCGAACCTGGGGTAAAACAGGCCGAGGCTGTTTTAGGGCGTTTGTGCGTTTCTAAATCTTATCGTGGTGCAGGCGTTGCTAAAGGCTTGATCGATGCAAGGTTAACGTATTTGCAGGAGCATTTTCCCAAGGATAATGTATTCACATCCGCTCAGAGCTACCGCGAGAAAACCTATCATGCGCTTGGCTTTGAGACGGTCTCGGACGAGTATGTCGAAGACGGCATACCTCATTTTGACATGATTTTACGAAGAGGTTCGAATGCCTGAGAAACAGAAATTGGTATTAGCATCGGCTTCGCCGCGCAGGAAAGATTTATTGGCACGGGTCGGAATTATGCCTGATGCCATTGTTCCTGCTGACCTGAACGAAGATGCGCTGAAAGGGGAGCTGCCGCAGCAAACAGCCAAGCGACTGGCCGAGGAAAAGGCGCAGGCAGTCGCAAAACGTCATGAGGGCAGCTTTGTTCTTGCTGCGGATACTCTGGTGGCGTGCGGTCGGCGAGAGTTGCCCAAGGCAGAAGAAGAGGCGCAGGCGCGCCTTTGTCTGGAGATGCTTTCGGGGCGGCGTCACCGCGTATATGGCGGGATAGCCCTGATAACACCGGAAGGGAAGCTATGCTCCCGTTTGGTGACCACTATGGTACAGTTTAAACGTTTAAGCAAAGGTGATGTTGACGCGTATATAAAGAGCGAGGAATGGCGGGGTAAAGCAGGTGGTTACGCTATTCAAGGGTTAGCGGAAAGCTATATCAAACAGATATCAGGATCACACAGCAATGTTGTCGGCTTGTCTCTTTATGATACGCTTGCGATACTGCGTGGTAACGGCTATTCGGCCTGATTTTTGCAACATCATAAATGGTGTTGCAAGTAAGTGTTGAGGCATGAATGTAAAGAAGAGGCATATAGGTTTTGGATATATTAATCGACACAGTTGAAAACAGCCTTTGGGCGGCCGCTATTCACGATGGCCGGTTACAGGGTGTTGAGATTGACCCGCCGATGGAGGGGGTGCGTTGGGGTTCTATTTACTATGCGCGTGTGGGGCGTATTGATAAGGCACTAAATGCAGCATTTCTTGAGCTTGGTCACGGCGAGCAAGGCATTTTATACGTTAAGGATTTTCGTCAGTATGACACGGATGGCTTGGCTAAAGGCAATGAAGGTAAGTCAATAGGACAGCTTTTGCGCCCCGGATCGATGATTATGGTTCAGGCGAAAACATCTACTCTGCCCGTTGAAATGCATCAGGATATTACTGTTGATGCAGATAAAATTGCTCGAATGTCCATGGATATCGCGATCTCTGGGCGGCATCTGATTTATACGCCTAATGACGGGCAAAAGCGTGTGTCTTCACGTGTGCAGGATAAGGCTTTGCGAAAACAGATGCTGGCTATGGCTCGTAAAGTGGAGACGATTAAGGGGTGTATTTTGCGTTCTTCTGCGGCGAGTGTCCAAACTGATGTGCTGATCCGTGAGAGTCAGATCCTTAAAAAGATATGGGAAGAGCTCAAGAAATTTCAGACCGGAGAGGTGCCGTCTTTGATTATGGAGGGGCCGGATGCTATCCAGCGTATTATCGCAGACCATGCTGATCGCGCAATCGGTAAGATTTTGACCTCGGATGAAGAATTGTATGAAGAGGCACATGAATGGTGTGATATCTATGCACCGGATTTGATGGCCAGAGTAGAGCATATTGCTTTCGAAGATGCAGAGGCGGGCATTGATGACATCCATCTTCTCGATCATTACGGTGTTGTCGATCAGGTGCAAGAGCTGATCCGCCCTTATGCGGTTTTGCCGGATGGCGGTAATATCATTATGCAGCAAACAAACGCATTAATGGCGATTGACGTGAATACCGGCCAATCCAAGAGCAAAACAAAAACCAATCTCGAGGCTGCAAAAGAAGCGGCTCGTCAGATCCGCTTGCGTAATATTGGCGGAATGATCCTGATTGATTTCATTGATTGTCGCTCTAAGGCGCATCGTGATGCGATCTTAAAAGTTCTGAAAGATGCCTGTTCAGATGATCCTTGCCGTATTGATATACATGGTTTCACAGGAGGTGGGCTTATGGAGATATCGCGCGGGCGACGTACAGCACCCTTGATGCAGCGTTTGCAAATAGCGACGGCGGTGCATGACGCAAGGGGATAGGAATAAAGTCTTTCTCAAGAAAATGCTATAAACAGCTTATTCACAACGCTTTTGGGGAAAACCATAAGTTTGTTATAAAAATCAAAAAGCTATTGAAAGAAGATAAGAAAAACGCAAAAAATTTTTTGCAAAAATAAGTTTTCGGATGTAGCTTTAACTTAGTCGCGAGCGAGAAGAGTTTGTTTTAGACACCACCTAGTTCAAACATTCTGCTCGGGTTTTTCAGAAGGTCTTTGGTCCTTCTTCATTGAAGCTTAATGGTTCGTCTTAACGGCTTCAAGTTCTTTCCTGCTTCTTTGCTCTTAACCGGGCATAATGCAGGGAACACCGTAGGAAACAGTTCATTCTGTTTTTATTTCGGTGAGCATAAACATCCGCTGAACCTTAACCGGTTTATGATTTTTGTGCGACAATCACAGCACTCTTGCTTGCAAGTCTTTGCTGTTTGTTGATCGAAAGATATAACAATTAATGATTGCCAAGATCGTGCCCAACCCTTGCGGGTAAGCTGATTGAACTTGTTTGAACGACTGACGAAATTGCTTCTTGCTTTGATAAGTCTTTCGGGACTTTATGCAAGATAGACATTAAGTGGAGAAGAGGGACCAAGATCTTCATTTTATTTTAGCCACTTTTTTCGTTCATTTTATTGCTGCATATAAAAAAGATGCTGGACAACGGCCTATGATTTTTCTATAACAGCGCTTCATAGACGAGATTTACCCCGTCATTTGAAAATGTGCCTTGGTAGCTCAGGGGTAGAGCAGGGGATTGAAAATCCCCGTGTCGGTGGTTCAAATCCGCCCCAAGGCACCATTTCAAACCACAATAAAAGCCGTCAGAGCGACTTTTTAATTTGAAATCACCAAAGACATAGCAAATACGACTGAAATGAGTGTAATTTCTTTCTTTTTGTGTATAGTTATGGCAATTTAGTGCCATTATATCACTGTATTTTTATATTGCGCTGCAGTGTAATTTTATGTATATATAGGATAATAAAGCAAACATGGAGCGATTAATGCGTATAACAACAATGACATTGCCGAATAATGCGGGCCCTGAATATTGGGTTAACGCCATAGGTGTGTCTTGTGCACTCAAACGCATCCCAGAAATGCGCTCCTATGCCAATGGCAATTCCCCTGATTCCAGGCTGACATCCGGTTAAGTATATATCCATCCGTCAGCCTCTCATAAAAGGGCTGACGAAATATCCTTCTTTATCATATTGGACATTTTGCAAGCCCTTTGAATTTTAAGATTTAAAGAAAAAGAAAATGTTATTTAAAAAACTAAGAGAGAAAATTTTCAACGTTACGCGTTTTGAAAAAGAGCATAAGGCACTTCCTGACAAGTTGTGGCCTTTTATGTGGTTTTTCCTCAGGCAGGAAAAATCGGTTATCAACCGTATCATTATCGGCGAGGCCGTTTTGGCGGTTATTGTAAGTGCATCTTTTTGGGCGGTCGGGCATATAGCGTCGACTTTTCAGGAGGCTGGTGCAAGTTTGCTTGATATGGCGGGCATCATGGCTTTGGCTGTTTTATTTGGTGTCGGTTTGGCCAGAACAGCAACAGAGATAGGTCTCGGGCTGATCTATGCGAGAGATTTCTGGCCGTACTTTTCTAATAAGATACGAAAAAAAACCTTTGAGAAAACATTGCGTCATGCGCTTGGCTTTCATCAGAATGACTTTGCGGGGCGTATCGGCAACAAGGTTATGGATAGTGGCCGCGGTATCCGCGATATTGTAACATCTGTAGCTGGTGCCGTCTGGTTTGCAGGTATTTTCACGGTCACCAACATTGCTTTGATGGCAGGGGTGAATCCTTTGTTGGCATTGCCTATGGTGGTTTGGCTGGGGTTTTACCTTTTAACTCTGTGGCATTTCTTACCAAAGGTGAAAAACTTTTCGGCTGAGATGGCGAATCTGTACAGCAAAGTCAATGGGCAGGTGCAAGACATTCTGGCCAATATCGAAGCCGTTAAAATGCATGGCAATGAAGGTTATGAGACTGAGCGTACCAATAAGCATTTCGATAAAGTTTCTTTTGCCTCTAGGCGGATGATTATGACGAAATGGCGAATGGACAGGACGATCAGTTTGCTGAATTGGTCTATGGTGATTGCGACAGGTGTGCTCGGTGTGTTCATGACGGTGAACGGCATTGTCTCGGTTGGTGTTGCGATTGCGATGGCTTTACCTATGGCGTTTCAGGCGACTTTTCAGTCTGGCTGGATCAAGGATGAGCTTGCCGGAATTTTTGAAAACTTCGGTGTTGTCGAGGAGGCCATGATCGCCTTGGCCAAGCCTTATACTGTGCGTAATATCAATGAGAAAGCACCGCATCTTGAGGTCTCTCATGACACGGCAACTATTGAGTTCCGCAATGTATCGTTTGGCTATGAGGGCGGTAAAGGCCAGCAGGTGTTTAAAGAGTTTAATCTGAAAATTCCTGCGGGTCAGAGTGTCGGTATCGTCGGAGCGACAGGTTCTGGCAAGTCGACACTGGTGAAGTTGCTTTTGCGAGCCTATGACATTCAAGGTGGTGATATTTTGATTAACGGTCAAAATATTGCCCAGATGGAGCAGGGCACCGTTAGGCGCAAAATCGGCCGCGTGGCACAGCACTCTCAGTTGTTTCATCGCTCAATTGCTGACAACATCGCCTATGGCAAGCTCAATGCCGGAATGGACGAAATTATCGAGGCAGCGAAAATCGCTAGGGCGCATGATTTCATTACCGAGAAGGCGAGTCTGGATCGAGCCGGTAATATTCATTATGGCTATGACGCCTTTGTCGGCGAGCGTGGAGCGAAGCTTTCCGGTGGTGAACAACAGCGTATCTGTATCGCACGTGCCGTACTTCAGAATGCGCCGATCTTAGTGCTGGATGAAGCGACATCGGCGCTGGATACAGTCAATGAGCGCGCAATCCAACAAGATCTTGATCGCATTATGCGTAATAGAACAACGCTTGTGATTGCTCACCGTTTGTCGACGCTTGATAATGTTGACCGCATTATCGTAATGGATCGCGGGCGGATTATCGAAGATGGAGCACCGGATATGTTGTTGGCCAAAGGCGGCCATTACGCGAAAATGCGCTCCCAGCAAGCGGGACAAGATCCGCGTGATGCCAAGGCGTCACTGCCGGAGACAGCGTTGCGCGTGCATTAAAGCTTGAAAAGAGCCTCATTGTGAGGCTCTTTTTTTACTGTTATTCTTGGTTTTGTGTTTTGGCGAAGGGGGAATGACGCAGTATGACAGAGAAGGTCACTATTCTTGACGGCGGTTTGGGGCAGGAAATCATTAAGCGCTCCGGCCGCGAATTAACGCCGATGTGGTCGGCTGAGACGATGCTGAATGATCCCGATATCGTCAGGGAAGTGCATAAAGATTTTATCGAAGCTGGCGCCGAGATTATCACCCTGAACACCTATACAGCCACGCCTGCGCGTATGGAGCGTGATTCCAGTCTGCGTTTGCTGCAACCGATCCATTTCAACGCTATTCGCGCGGCCAAAGAGGCTATAGCGGAAACAGGGGCGCGCCATGTTAAAATTGCGGGCTGCCTGCCGCCGCTGGTGGCAAGCTATGTCCCCGACGCCATTCCCGATGATGGTGAAGCATTGAGGCAGTATCAGCAGCTTGTAACGCTTCAAGACGAGGCTAGTGACCTGTTTTTATGTGAGACTATGTCGACGATACGCGAGGCTGTTGCTGCTTTGACGGCAGGCAAGGAAAGCGGTAAGCCGTGCTGGGTAAGCTTTACACTGGATGATGAGACCGGAGATGGGGATGAGGGGGCGTCCAGGCTGCGCTCTGGCGAGAGTTTGCAAACGGCAATTGAAACAGTGACACAACTTGAGGCGGATGCGGTGTTGTTGAATTGCTCTTCGCCCGAGACCATGAATAAGGCATTGCCTGTTTTACAGTCATTCAAGGGCGCGAAAGGCATATATGCCAATGCTTTTGAGACAGTGCTTCCTTTAATGCAAGGGGAGACTGTTGATGTGCTAAAGGCGCGCCTTGACGTGACGCCCGAGCACTATGCGCAGCAAGCGCTACAATGGGTGGAGCAGGGCATTTCAATCATTGGTGGATGCTGTGAGGTCGGGCCTGAGCATATTCGCGTATTAGCTGAAAAGATCAGAAATTACTAAGTTTTTGCTTGGGCCATTACGCCGCTTTTCCAGTAAGAAATATCATTATATTTTAAAATGCCATAAGCAATAGTTGTGCTAAAGACGGCTTGCGCCAAAACATTTGACCACATACCGTGATAAATTCCAAAAGTCATCCATAACAAGGCGCCTGAAATATATAAGAAGCGTGTCTGAGGTTCTTTGTTTACGCTCTCACCTGCGCGTCCCAGGATAAAGGCGAGGGCTGCAATAACATCTAATGGCCCACTATAAAGTACAGCCACCCCCATAATACAGATTGCGGACAAGACCAGGCTATCCTGATGTTTATAAAAAACATGAATACGGTGTTTTAAAAACAACTGGTAAAGACAATAAACGACGATAAGGGACACGCAAAAAAGAGATGCAAAAACCTGCATGTAAACAAGGTAGGGTAGTAACCCGAAACAAAAAATCAAATTGCCAGTCAGGAGAAGATCGCGTTTTTCCTGCGCAAAAAACCACATGCTGAATAAAAAAGTAATTGTATGTAAAAATGCCGTTGGATGGCCAAAGAAATGCTCAAAAATACCTATTACGCCCTCTATATTCTTGTATATGCTAGGTGAAAAATTTTAAAGAGCGGTTAATCTTTGCGGCTTTTGGAGCGCGGATGCGCATTTTTGTAAATATCAAGAAGCTGTTTGTTGTCAAAATCGGCATAGATTTGCGTGGTTGAAAGGGAGACATGGCCAAGGAGTTCTTGTATCTCTCTCAAATTTGCGCCTTCGGCCAGAAGGTGCGTGGCGAAGCTATGGCGCAAAGCGTGCGGAGTAAGCGTAACAGGCAGTCCGAGTGAGGCGCGCAAATCACGCATTGATTTCTGGACGACCCCTTGATTGAGGCGACGGCCTTGTACGCCGATAAAAAGCGGGGCCTGGCGCTGCGGATCACCGGGGCGAAGCTTGAGATAGTTTTGAATCATTTGGTCGACAAAAGGGAGTGTCGGGATAATACGCTCTTTATTGCCCTTTCCAAGGACACGCCAAAAATCATCATCCGGAATATCGCCAATATTCAGCGCGAGCGCCTCTGCAATCCGCATCCCGCAGCCGTAGAGCAGCGTGAACAAAGCGCGGTCGCGTGCGCTTGTCCAGTCTTCGGCCGAGTTTTCGGGCTTGCCGAGCAGCGCTTTAATTCGCTCGAATGAGACGGCTTTAGGCAAGGAGCGTGGCACTTTTGGTGTTTGCAGCATGGTGATGCCGCTATTGTGCAGGATGCCTTGACGGTCGAGGAATTTCAGGAAGTTGCGCAATGCGGAGACTGAACGTGCACGGCTTCGTGACGAATTACCTTCGTTTGCCTTTTGCACAAGCCAGCTACGAAAATCACGTAAATGCACGTCTGAAAGGTCGTCAAGAGCAGGAGCTTTGCCTAGATGTTGCGTTAAAAACCGTAGAAAATGAAGGATATCTGCCTGATAAGCGCGCAAAGAATGCGGGGATAGATTGCGTTCATAGCGTAGATAATCGCGCCATTTCTTTAGGCTGTCGGCAAAATCCGCCTGAACGAGGGAATTCATTTCTCTGACTGTATTGGATTGATCCGATTTTTGATGGTCGCTCATGGTGGTTAAGGGGCTGGTTGGCACAACCATTGGCGCATTGAGCGTTCAATGATACGTGCCAGAAATCCTATCAACTCAACACCTTGGCCGGGGCTGAACATTTCAGGCTCACGCGCTCCGAAAGCCAGCATGGCTGGCGGTGTGTTCTTAGAAATATCAATGCGAAGAAGGGCTTGTGAGCGAACAAGACCCGCACCGCCACCATAGATTTCATCGATCCCGTATATATCGCTTTCAAGAACGGCTTCTTTGTCGCCCATCCACATATCAAGCGTGCCTTCGGGCACAACGCGGATGCCTGTTACGTGCATATGCGCTATATCATGGCCGCCATTGCTTTCAACTACAAGGCAAGACAGATCGACATTTAAAATAGCTGTTAAGTCCATGGTGATCGTCTGGATAAAGTCTTCAAAGCTTTCCGCCTCCAAAAGCTTAAGCACTGCGCCATGAATGCGGTTTTGATTGTGCATATTGGAGCGTGCCGTCTCAATGATGTCTTGAGATTGCCTAGCCAGATCTTCTCTGTCTTTGCGTGCTTTTTCAACAAGGTAATATTGAAAGTCGGCGACTTTACGCCCTTTGCTGCGATCTTTGGTCGGAACCAATAGCTCGGCTGCACCGGGATTACGCTTCAGGAAATCCGGGTTGTCCTTAAGGTAGGCCAGAATATCGCTGTCGCTGATTTTATCCATTGTCTCGTCTTTTTGTACTGAATCACTCATGCACCAAGTTTAGCACAAGCGTTACCACCGAGCGAAGAGAAAATCCTTGCCTTTTCTCTTTTCATAATGTTAATCCTTTTCGGCAAGGAGAAGGATATGGCAAAAATTGATGATACCGTTAATTTTTTAAAAGACATTTATAATTGTGCGAGCGAGGGGCAAAAGTCTCGTGTGATAGCTGTAATTAATACGTTCTTTTCTCAATTACTAAATGCCTCAAGTGTCAAAGATCTTAGAGATAGTGCTTATGATGATTTTCGTGAACTTTTAAAAGCATTAGGGTACTCAAAGCGCGATGCTTATAAAGAGGCTGGGCCTCTCGTTGATGAGTTGCTGCGTTTTGTAACTGCAAATGATCCTAAATCAAGAATGCGCGGAAAAAAGAAAAATCAAGATAATGCTTTTTTGGAGAGAGCTAGGTCATCACGGCAAGCGAGTATTAATAATTTAAAAAGGGATATTGGGTTTTTCTCATGACCAAGGTGTAGACTAGGATAATACTAAAGGAATAGCTGTAAAAAGTAATAAGTGTTAAATGGCAAAAATTGATAAAACAGTTATCTTATTAAAAGATATATATTCAAGGGCGGCTCAGGGACAACGGGATCACTTAGTTTCTGCTCTTAACGTTATGTTTATTAATCTCATGAATGCAACTGATCCTAGTGCGGTGAGACGAAGCTCTTATCTTACTTTTAAGACGACATTTGAGGAATGTGGTTATAAGGGGCCTGATGCATATGAGCCGGCTTTGAATGTCGTAAAAGAGTTGGTAGAGTTTTTAACCGAAAATGATCCAAAGCCCGGAAGAGAAAACAGCGATGACCTTGAAAGAGTTTCTTTGGAGACTTTTAGAGTTAAAAGGCGGGAAAGAATATCAATCCTAAAGCAAAAACTTGGATTTGTTAAATGAAAGAAGTTAGCGATAATTTAGATTCAAAACTGGAAAGTCTGCGCCTTATTTTTAATGAGGCCGGGGCTAAAGGCGCCGAGGCAAAGAACGCTTGTGCAGCGTTCCTTGATGCATGGCTTGATACCTCATTGGGTAGTAAAAAGCGAGGTCATGTTAAAGACGAGTTCGGTCGCATTCTAAGGCAAGCTTATCGTGAGACGGGTCTATCAAAAACCGAAGCGTATAAGCGCGGCAAAGTCCTGATTGACGCTTTGGATGCTGACATTCGTATTTCCGGTAAGCAGGACGAGGGGGGTGCAAAACGAGCCGCTCGTGTCGCCGAGATCAAACAGCGACTTGAGATCGCTTAATTAAGCCCGACTTCCTTTACAGGATAGATTGACCTGATTTTTTCCAGTCCTCAACAAAGCCTGCCAAGCCTTTATCTGTGAGTGGGTGCTTGTAAAGCTGCCACAGGATTTTAGCCGGAACTGTTGCAACATCGGCGCCTGCACGTGCCGAGTAAAGAACATGGGCAGGGTGGCGGATCGATGCTGCGAGTACTTGTGTCATATAGCCGTAATTATCATAGATTTGAACGATGTCTTGGACCAGTTCCATGCCGTCTTGTCCAATGTCATCCAAACGTCCGATAAAGGGAGAGACAAAAGTCGCACCGGCTTTGGCTGCAAGAAGCGCCTGGTTTGCAGAAAAACATAGGGTTACATTGACCATGATGTCATCATCAGAGAGCTCTTTACAAACGCGCAACCCATCCGGTGTCAAAGGGACTTTCACAGCAATGTTGTCTGCGATATCGGCCAGTTTTCGACCTTCTTTAATCATGGTCTCGTAATCGGTTGCGCCGACTTCGGCACTGACCGGGCCTTCTACAACGTCACAAATTCTTTTGATAAGGGGGATGAATTTCTCGCCTGATTTGGCAATCAGAGACGGGTTTGTTGTCACACCGTCCAACAGGCCCGTTTGGGCTAGGGCTTCAATTTCATCAAAGTCGGCTGTATCAACAAAAAATTTCATATAGAATGCTCCCTGCAAAAAAAATTATTTATAAATGCAAGCCGATCATAGAAAGATGTAAGCTTCTTGTCTATGATCGTTTGAAGTAATGCAGGATTTTTTTGAAAACGATAGCCCAAGCCATATAGTTCCTGTGCTGGTGTCAAAACCAGTCAGTCAGTGCTATAGCTATGTCAGTGAAGAGGCGCTGGAGCCCGGCACATATCTTCGCGTGCCTCTGGGCAGTAATTCGGTTCTCGGTGTTGTTTGGGATACGCAAAGCGCTTTAGCGGCTCAGGATAAAGTTCCCGATATTAAAAAGCTAAAACCCGTTGATTTTGTTTTTGCCGAAATACCGCCCATGCCGGCAATCCATCGACAATTTATTGAACGGTTGGCGCGTTATACACTCAGTGCGGCAGGTGCTGTTTTAAAGATGAGCCTGTCCTCTTCAAATGTCTTTAATCCGCCACAACCTGTAGCGGGATATAAGAGGATAAGCGGAGTGGATCCTGATAAGCTGACAGATAAGCGCCGCAAGGTCTGGGAAGCTCTTGAAGATGGTGAGGCGATGCGAGCGTCAGAGTTGGCAAGGGCTGCGGGCTGTAGCTCTTCGGTCATTCGTACTATGGCGGATCAGGACTTGTTGCGCGAAGTGGAGATGAGCGAAGAAGGTTTATGCGCAAGGCCTGACCCTGCCTTTGGAAAGGTTACGCTCAATGAAGATCAGACGGCAGCTGCCGCGCCTTTGATACAGGCTGTCATGGATGAAAAATTTTCTGTTACGCTGCTTGACGGGGTGACGGGGTCGGGTAAGACAGAAGTGTATTTTGAGGCTGTGTCCCAAGCCTTGGCGCAGGGGAAGCAAGCCCTCATCCTCTTGCCCGAGATCACGCTTTCAAATGCCTTTCTCAGCCGTTTTGAAAAGCGCTATGGATGTGCGCCTGCTTTGTGGCATTCGGGGCTAACCCCTGCGCAGCGACGGATCGTCTGGCGCGGTGTAGCGTGTGGCGAAACCAAGGTCGTGATCGGCGCGCGCTCGGCATTGATGTTGCCTTTTCCAAATTTAGGTCTGATCGTTGTTGATGAAGAACATGACCAGAGCTTTAAACAGGAGGAGGGCGTGATTTATCACGCTCGCGATATGGCCGTGATGCGTAGTTATCTGACACAGATACCATGTGTTCTGGTCTCGGCCACGCCTTCGCTTGAAACGCTGCAAAACGTTGTAGAGGGGCGGTATGCTCGTGTACTTCTCGAAAACCGCTTTGGTTCGGCCAGCCTGCCGGATGTGCATATTATTGATATGCGTGACGCTAAAGAAGACGCTCAGCACTTTCTTTCGCAAGAACTTAAAGAGGCTATGACGGCAACTATTGAAAAGGAAGAGCAAGTGCTGCTTTTCTTGAACCGTCGCGGCTATGCCCCTTTGACATTATGCAGGTCTTGTGGTCACCGTTATGAATGTCCGCGTTGTAGCGCGTGGATGGTTATGCACCAAAATTCCAATCAACTGAGCTGTCACCATTGCGGTCACAAGATGCGTGTGCCTAAGTCCTGCTTGAAATGTGAGGAAACGGAATCGCTTGTTCCTTGTGGGCCAGGGGTTGAGCGAATTGCAGAAGAGGTCGGGAAAGCATTTCCTGAGGCGAGAATGCTGGTTTTGTCAAGTGATACGGCAGAGGATCATAAATCTTTGCGCGATACGTTGCGTCGCATTCAGCGCGGCGAGGTTGATATTATAATTGGTACGCAAATTGTGGCGAAGGGGCATCATTTCCCCAAACTGACTTGTGTCGGTGTTGTCGATGCTGATCTAGGTTTGGCGGGCGGTGATCCAAGAGCGGGGGAGAGAACATGGCAGCTCTTGCATCAGGTCTCGGGTAGAGCAGGGCGCGAACAGGCCAAGGGTCATGTGTATTTGCAAAGCTTTCATCCAG
>CAXGMH010000052.1:0-15014 GCA_964010795.1 uncultured Alphaproteobacteria bacterium | reverse complement strand
GTGAAGGTGGCCGTACAGTTGGCGCCGGCGTCGTTGAAAAAATCATCGAGTAGTCGATAAAAGTAATAAATGCATAACGGTTTGAGATAAGGAAAAAACAATGCAAGCAACAGATATTCGGATCAGGCTCAAAGCTTTCGATCACCGCATTTTGGATAATTCCGCTGCGGAGATTGTTAACACAGCCAAAAGAACAGGTGCACGTGTGCGTGGCCCGGTTCCATTGCCTGTGCGCCGTGAGCGTTTCTCGGTTATCCGCTCTCCTCACGTCTTCAAGAAGACACAGGAGCAGTTTGAGATCCGCACATTCAAGCGCTTGATTGATATTGTTGATCCAACACCTCAAACCGTTGATGCTTTGATGAAGCTTGATCTGGCTGCTGGTGTTGATGTTGAAATTAAACTAGGGGCTGCTGCTTAAGTGGATGTTAAGGATCCTAGATATCAACTGGTTGTTTCGGCTGTTTCTGATTTCTTCAAATGTGATGAAGAGCGCGCAGGAAGCATGATAGAGACAGCGGTTGAAGATCGGGTGAATTCAGAAAGCCATGGTAGCGAACAGGCAAGAAAAGAGATCGTAGGCGGAATTGAACAACAAGGCCCCGCTTATATTAAATAAAAGTTTATGTTGGCCATGAAGGTCAACCTCTAAAGGAGAAAGACAATGAGAACTGGATTGATCGCAAAAAAAGAGGGTATGACCCGTATTTTTGATGAAAACGGGCAGCAGGTACCTGTAACCGTTTTGCGTGTGGATAGCTGCCAAGTTGTTGCACAGCGCACAGAAGACAAAGACGGCTATACAGCTGTCCAGCTGGGCTCGGGCTTGGCTAAGGTCAACCGCGTAGGTAAAGCACAGCGTGGCCACTTTGCGAAAGCAAAGGTAGAGCCGAAGAAACGCGTTGCTGAGTTCCGCGTTCCTGCGGAAAATCTGGTTGAAGTTGGTGCTGAGATTGGTGCTAATCACTTCGTAGAGGGGCAGCATGTAGATGTTTGCGGTACATCTATCGGTAAGGGTTTTGCCGGTGGTATGAAGCGTCACAACTTTGGCGGAATGCGCGCATCTCACGGTGTGTCTATCTCTCACCGTGCGCATGGTTCCACAGGTCAGTGTCAGGATCCGGGGAAGGTTTTCAAAGGTAAGAAGATGGCCGGTCACATGGGTAATACTCGTGTCACAACACAAAACCTTAAAGTTGTTATGATTGATGAAGCTGAAGGTTTGATCCTTGTTAAGGGTGCGGTTCCCGGTTCTAAGAATGGCTGGGTTCTTGTGACAGATGCTGTTAAAAAGCCTTTCGATGGTGAACTGCCATTGCCGGCAGGTTTGAAAGCAGCTGAGCAGAACAACAAGGTTGATGCTGTTAAGGAAGAAGTTGCTGAAGAGCAGGAAAACAATACAGAAGCGCAAGAGCAAAATGTTGATGCTTCTGCTGAAGACAAGAAGGAAGGCTAAGCGATGAAACTGGCTGTTAAAACATTGGATAATAAAGAATCCGGTGAAATCACACTGGAAAAGTCAATCTTCGGTATCGAGCCTCGTGTTGATATCATGCACCGTATGGTCAACTATCAGTTGGCTAAGCGCCGTGCCGGTACGCATAAGGTTAAGACGATCTCTGAAGTTTCTGGTACAGGTAAGAAGCCTTTCCGTCAAAAAGGGACTGGCTCTGCACGTCGCGGCTCTAACCGTCGTAACATTGACCGCGGTGGTGCGACCATGCACGGTCCGGTAGTTCGCTCTCATGAGATCGAAATGCCGAAAAAGCTTCGTGCTTTGGCTCTTAAATCAGCATTGTCTGCAAAGGCAGCTGAAGGCAAATTGGTTGTTTTGAAAGAAACAGTTGCCACATCACATAAAACAAAAGACATGGCTAAGGCTATGGGTGCTTTTGGTGTGGAATCAGGTTTGATTGTGTGCGGTGAAGAGATTGATGTGAACTTCGCTCGCGCAACGAATAACCTGCCACGTGTAGACGTTATTCCTGTATCAGGGATCAATGTTTATGATATTTTGCGCCGTGATGTACTTATTTTGAGTGAAGCAGCCGTTAATTCTTTGACACAACGGTTGAAATAGGTCTATAAGGAACGCTTCTTAAAAACAGGATTGAAAAAATGGCTAAGACAGATAAGAAAAAAGTGGAAGTTCAGGAGTGGATGTATGAAATCGTCCGTGAGCCTGTTATCACTGAAAAAGCAACTTTGGGCTCTGAGCACGGGCAGGTTACTTTCCGCGTCCCTAAAACGGCAACGAAGCCACAGGTTCGCGATGCGGTTCAGGCTTTGTTCGGCGTAGAAGTTACTAAGGTGAACACATCTATTCTTAAAGGTAAGACAAAGCGTTTCAAAGGTATCTTGGGGCGCCGCTCTGACCAGAAGAAAGCCGTGGTTACTTTGGCCGATGGTCAAACTATTGACGTTGGTAGCGGACTTTAGGTCTTAAATAGAATTAATTAAGGTATCTCGCCGAGAAAGAGAGAGAAAAATGGCACTGAAAAAATTTAATCCGAATACACCTGGTCAAAGACAGTTGGTTATCGTTGACCGTTCCGATCTTTGGAAAGGTAAGCCCGAGAAGACACTTACTGAAGGTCTAACTAAAAAGGGTGGACGTAACAACTTTGGTCACATTACGACGCGTCACCGCGGTGGTGGGCACAAGCGTCGTTACCGTATTATCGACTTTAAGCGTCGTAAGTGGGATGTGGAAGGCACGATTGCGCGTCTTGAATATGACCCGAACCGTACGTGTCATATCGCTTTGATCGAGTATGCAGATGGTGAGAAGGCTTATATCCTTGCGCCTCAGCGTGTTCAGGTTGGCGACAAGATCGTTGCTGGTGAGAAGACAGACGTTAAGCCGGGCAATGCTATGCCATTGAGATCTATGCCTGTGGGGACAATTATCCACAACATCGAGATGAAAATGGGTAAGGGCGGCCAAATTGCTCGTTCCGCCGGTGCTTATGCACAATTGGTTGGTCGCGATCAGGGGTATGCTCAGATTAAATTGAGTTCTGGTGAGCTTCGCACGGTGCGTGGCGAGTGTATTGCAACAGTTGGCGCTGTTTCAAACCCTGAGCACCTGAATGAGAACAAGGGTAAGGCTGGCCGTAACCGCTGGTTAGGTCGTAGACCATCCGTCCGAGGCGTGGTGATGAACCCTGTCGATCACCCACATGGTGGTGGTGAAGGGCGTACCTCTGGTGGTCGTCACCCAGTTTCGCCAAAAGGTAAGCCGGCTAAGGGTGGTAAGACACGCTCTAATAAGGCAACAGATAAGTTTATTTTGCGTAGCCGCAAGAAGAAGTAATTGAAGATTTAGGAAAGCAGGAGTTAAGCTATGTCACGTTCACTTTGGAAAGGACCTTATGTTCACCCAAGCCTTTTGAAAAAGGTAAAGGAAGCATCACAGAGTTCCAAAAATGTTGTTATCAAGACTTGGTCACGGTCTTCCACGATTTTGCCAAACTTTGTTGGCGTGACATTTGGTGTGCATAACGGCAAAAAATTTGTCCCCGTTTTGGTGACAGATAATATGATCGGCCACAAGTTGGGTGAATTCGCTCCAACGCGCACATATTATGGCCACGGTGTTGATAAGAAATCAAAGCGCTAAGGCTGGAATTTTAAGGTAGAATAATTTAAGGCAAGTGAGAGACGTTATGAGCCAGACGAAAAATGAAAAAAGAACAGCTGCAAATGAGGCGCGTTGCTTTGTGAAGCACATCCGCACATCGCCGCAAAAGCTGAATTTGGTTGCGCAAACTATTCGTGGAAAATCTGCGGAGCGCGCTTTGACGGATTTGGAATTTTCCAGCCGCCGTGTAGCGCAAGATGTGCGCAAGGCGTTGGAATCTGCTGTAGCGAACGCTGAAAACAACCACAATCTTGATATTGACCGTCTTTATGTTGCCGAGGCGTATGTCGGCAAGACACTGACTATGAAGCGTTTCCGTGCAAGAGCTCGTGGACGTGGTGCTAAGATTTTGAAGCCGTTTTCGAACTTGACTGTTATTGTGCGTGAGCGCAGTGAAGAAGCGGCAGCATAAGAATAACCGGACGAGTAAGAACTGAGCTAGAGAAAGTTAAATTAGGAGACACATATGGGACAGAAAGTTAATCCGATCGGAATGAGACTGGGCATAAACCGGACTTGGGATTCCCGCTGGTATGCCGGCAAAGACTATGCCGATCGTTTGATTGAGGATTTGAAGATCCGCACCCATCTTATGAAAGAATTGAAGCCTGCCGGTGTTAGCCGCGTTATCATTGAGCGCGCTGCTAAAAACACGACGGTAAATGTCTATGCGGCCCGTCCAGGTGTTATCATCGGTAAGAAAGGCGCGGATATTGAAACGTTGAAGCGCAAGCTTTCTGAAATGGCAAGTGGTTCTGTGTCTTTGAATATCGTTGAAGTGCGCAAGCCGGAAGTTGATGCGAAACTGGTTGCAGAGGGGATCGCTCAACAGCTTGAGCGCCGTGTTGCTTTCCGTCGCGCAATGAAGCGTGCCGTACAAGGTGCTCAGCGTTACGGAGCGGAAGGTATTCGTGTGAATGTATCCGGCCGTTTGGGTGGTGCAGACATCGCCCGTACTGAATGGTATCGTGAAGGCCGCGTGCCTTTGCATACTTTGCGTGCTGATATGGATTACGGTACAGCCGAAGCTTTGACGACTTACGGTATCATCGGTATCAAAGTTTGGATCTACAAAGGTGAGATTTTGGAAAATGATCCAATGGCTCATGAGAAGCGTGCAAATGACCCACAAACTGGACGTAGCGGGCCTGCTGGTCGTCCGGCGAAAAAGGGATCATAGGTTTAGTTTAACGAAGTTGATAAGTGTAATACAGGACGGATAAGACCATGTTACAACCAAAAAGAACAAAATATAGAAAAGCTCATAAAGGCCGTATCAAGGGTATGGCTAAAGGTGGAACGGAGTTGAATTTCGGTTCAATCGGTTTGCGTGCCATGAGCCCTGACCGTATTACTGCGCGCCAGATTGAGGCGGCTCGTCGTACAATGACACGCCACATCAAGCGTCAAGGTAAAGTATTTATCCGTATATTCCCAGATGTGCCGGTTTCAAAGAAGCCTTTGGAAGTGCGTCAAGGTAAGGGTAAAGGTTCTGTTGAGTTTTGGGCAGCACGTGTGAAGCCTGGCCGTATCATGTTTGAAATGGACGGTGTTCCTCTGGCTTTGGCGAAAGAGGCTCTGGAATTGGCTGCGTCAAAATTGCCAATCAAAACAAAAATCGTAACCCGCGTTGGAGAGGCAGCATAATGAAAGCTGAAGATTTGAAATCAAAGTCGGAAGACGAACTGAAAAAATTCGTATTGGATAACCGCAAGGAACAGTTCAATATGCGTTTCCAAAAGGCTAATGGCCAACTGGAGAACACAGCTAAGTTGCGTAGTGTTCGCCGTGACATTGCACGTGCGAAGACCATCTTGGCTGAAAAGCAACAAACACAAACGACAAAAGGTAAGAAGGCGTAATACTTACGTTGTTCTAAGGAGAAAGAAATGCCAAAGCGTATTCTGGAAGGCACAGTTGTTAGCGATAAAATGGACAAAACCGTAACGGTTCTTGTTGAGCGCCGTCTGATGCACCCGATTTATAAAAAATATGTGAAGAGCTCTAAGAAGTATGCCGCTCATGATGAGGCAAACCAGTGCAAGCCGGGTGAGCGCGTTTCTATTATCGAATGTGCGCCGATTTCTCGCCGTAAAAGATGGGCTGTTCTCAAGGACGGTGTTGCCTCTTTACCTGAGAAAAAGACATCTGCTGAAAAAGCTGCTTCTACACCAAAGAAAAAGCTTGCAAGCGAAGGTAAAAAGAGTGTAAAAGAAGCGGCGCCTAAGGCAAAAGCGGCTGCAAAGCCCAAGTCTGCTGCAAAAAAAGACGATGCAGCTAAGAAGCCAGCAGCGAAAAAAGCGCCAGCAAAAAAGCCGGCGGCGAAAAAAGACGATAAATAATTTATTATTGGCGAAACAAAAACCAATAAAAGGAATAAAGGTTTAAGAACAAGAAGGATCAGATATGATACAGATGCAAACGGTCTTAGACGTCGCGGATAACAGCGGCGCAAAAAAGGTGCAGTGCATCAAAGTTCTCGGAGGATCTGCAAAGATGTCCGCGAACATTGGTGAACTCATTGTTGTTTCAGTTAAAGAAGCTATTCCTCGTGGCCGCGTTAAAAAAGGTCAAGTCCTCAAAGGCGTAATTGTCCGTTCAAAGTCAGGTTTGAAGCGTCAAAATGGCGAGCTTATTCGCTTTGACGGTAATGCTGTTGTTCTTGTTAACAACAACAAAGAGCCTGTTGGAACACGTATTTTTGGTCCTGTCACTCGTGAGCTTCGCGGTGAAGGTTACATGAAAATTATTTCTCTGGCCTCGGAGGTGCTCTAATGGCTTCTACTAAAATGAAAATCAAAAAAGGCGATACCGTCCAGGTTATCACTGGTGCGAGCAAGGGAACAAAAGGCGAGGTTTTGAAGGTTTTGACTTCGGAATCACGTGTTTTGGTTCAGGGCGTCAATATGCGCACACACCACAACAAGCCGACACAAACAAGCCCCGGCGGTATTGAGAAAAAAGAAGCGCCTATCCACGTTTCTAATGTTGCTTTAGTTGACCCAAAGGAAGACAAGCCAACACGTGTGGGTTTCAAGAAACTGGATAATGGTAAAAAAGTCCGCGTTGCAAGACGCTCCGGCGAGACAATTGATTAAGCAAGGTGATTGAGCAATGAACGCACAAGCAGCAAAAAAAGAATATACACCCCGTTTGGAAACGGTTTATCAAGAGGATATCCGCAAAATTATGCAGGAGAAGTTCTCTTATGAAAACCCTTTCCAGATTCCACGTTTGGACAAAATTGTTTTGAATATGGGTGTTGGTGATGCAGTTACGGACCGTAAGCACATTGAGCAGGCAACTGAAGAGTTGACGTTGATTGCTGGTCAAAAGGCTATCCCGACTTACGCCAAAAAGTCTGTTGCGACTTTTAAGGTGCGCGAAGGCATGGCTCTGGGCTGTAAGGTGACGTTGCGTCGCACGCATATGTATGAATTTCTTGACCGTCTTGTAAACGTGGCTTTGCCTCGTGTGCGTGACTTCCGTGGTATTTCACGCAAGAGTTTTGATGGTAACGGAAATTACTCTATGGGTATCAAAGAGCACATCGTGTTCCCTGAGATTGATTACGATAAAGTTTCTCAGACACGAGGTTTTGATATCGTTATCGCAACAACTGCAAAAACAGACGAAGAGGCATTGGCTTTGTTGGAAGCCTTCAATATGCCTTTTAAGAAATAGCTGAGTAGGAAGAGACAGGAGTTAAAAGCTTATGGCTAAGAAATCAATGATTGCAAGAGATGTGAAGCGTAAGCGCATGCACAAAGAATTCAAAAATGTGCGTGAGCGTCTTCTTGACATTCGTAACGATAAAGAAGCGAGCCCGGAAGAGCGTTTTAAGGCTCAGTTGAAATTGGCGAAACTTCCACGTAACTCGGCTAAGAACCGTCAGCGTAACCGTTGTGCACTTACTGGCCGCCCTCGTGGTTACCACCGTCGCTTCGATATGTGCCGGGTTCAGCTCCGTGACTTGGCCAATAAAGGCTTGATCCCAGGTGTGACGAAGTCAAGCTGGTAAGAATTAGGATATTAGGAATTTAAAGGGACTTTTTACAAAGTAAGGTGAAACATGGCATATAATGATCCAATCGGCGATATGTTTACCCGTATACGGAATGCGCAAACAGCGAAGCATTCTGCGACAATCGTGCCTGCATCCAAGATGCGTGCGAGCGTTCTTGATCTGCTTAAGGCAGAGGGGTTTATTCGTGGTTACAAACAAGAGACATCTGAAGCAGGGCACGGTGTGTTCCGCGTAGAGCTGAAATATGCTGAAGATGGTGAAGGTGTTATTCACGAACTGCAGCGCGTGTCTCGCCCGGGGCGCCGTGTATACAGCAAGGTTAATGAAATCCCACGCATCCACAATGGTTTGGGTATCGCGATCATGTCGACGCCTCACGGTGTTTTGTCTGACTATCAGGCGCGCGCTGAGAATGTCGGCGGTGAAGTGATCGGCAAGGTATTTTAATTAGTAATTACGTTTAAAACACAAATAGGATAGACGTTATGTCACGAGTCGGAAAATTACCAGTAAATCTACCAGATGGTGTGAATGTCACATTGGACGGTCAGACAGTACAAGTGAAAGGCCCTAAGGGTCAGTTGTCTATGGTTGCTCATAGCGATGTTGCTGTCAGTCAAGCAGATGGCGCAGTCACTGTGTCCCCATTGGCGCCGAACAGCAATTTCGGTCGCGCAATCTGGGCGACTACACGTGCTTTGATTAACAACATGGTAGAAGGTGTTACAAATGGCTTCACTCGTGTTCTGGAGCTAAAAGGTGTTGGTTACCGTGCGCAACTTCAAGGGAAAGAGTTGGTTATGCAACTTGGTTTCTCTCATGATGTTCGCTACCAAATACCTGAAGGCATCGATATCACTGTTGATAAGCAAACGGTTGTGACTGTAACGGGAATTGATAAGCAGCTTGTTGGCCAAGTCGCGACAAATATCCGTAGCTACCGTCCGCCTGAGCCTTACAAAGGAAAAGGTGTGAAGTACCAAGAAGAACGTATCATCCGTAAAGAGGGTAAGAAGAAATAATGGCAAAAGCGTTAACTAGTAATGACCGTCGTCGTTTCCGCGTGCGTAACAAAATTCGCAAGCTTTCAATTAAGACACAAAAGCCGCGTTTGAGTATTCACCGCACAAACACAGCTATTTACGCTCAGATTATTGATGATGTAAAAGGTGTAACCGTTGCAGCGGCATCAACTCTAGAGGGTGACATCAAGTCAGCTTTGAAAGGCAATGCTGCAACTAAAGATGCGGCAGCCGCAGTTGGTAAAGCGATTGCTGAGCGTGCTACTAAAGCTGGTGTTAAGGATGTTATCTTTGATCGTGGCCGCTTCCTTTATCACGGACGTGTTAAGGCTTTGGCCGATGGCGCGCGTGAAGGCGGATTGAACTTCTAATATCCAATAGCGAGAATTAAGAGAAAAGACAGGAAAATATTATGGCGCAACCGCAGGAACAACAAGAAAACGAATTTATCGAGAAGCTTGTCGGCATCAACCGCGTAGCAAAAGTCAGCAAAGGTGGACGTAACTTCGGTTTCGCTGCTTTGATGGTTGTTGGTGATGGTAAAGGTCGTGTAGGATCTGGTAACGGTAAATCTAAAGAAGTGCCTGAGGCAGTTCAAAAGGCAGCATCTTCTGCTAAGAAGAGTATGTTTCGTGTTCCTCTTCGTGAGGGCCGCACTCTACACCACGATGTAGAAGGACGTTACGGTGCAGGCCACGTTGTGTTGCGTTCAGCTCCTGCTGGTACGGGTATCATTGCCGGTGGTCCGCTTCGTGCGATTTTCGAAGCGCTCGGTGTGCAAGATGTTGTTGCAAAGTCTATGGGTTCGAATAACCCTTATAACATGGTTAAGGCAACATTTGCGGCTCTACAAAATACACAGAGCCCTAAGCAGATTGCTGCTCGTCGCGGCAAAAAAGTTAGCGACATTATTAAACAGCGTGAAACAACCATTGGTGGCAACACAGCAAATGACGCTGTTGTAGCTGAAGCAGAAGAAGGTGAGAACAATGGCTGAAGATAAGAAAACACAAGAGAAAACAGCGGCTAAAAAGCCAGCTGCAACAAAGAAAGCTCCTGCGAAAAAGACAGCAGCGACTAAAGCACCTGCGGCCAAAAAAGAGGCTTCTAAGCCTGTTGCAACCAAGAAAGCCGCTGCTCCTAAGAAGAAGGCAGCTTCTGGCGCAACTGTTACAGTTGTTCAGACTGGATCTCCGATCGGTCGTCAGAGCTATCAGCGCAAAACCTTGATCGGTTTGGGCCTTAACAAAATGGGGCGCACGCGCACTTTGGAAGACACGCCATCTGTACGCGGTATGATTAACCGTGTGAAGCACTTGGTTCGTGTCGAAGACGCAGCATAAGCAACGCAAGATATAACGTTAAAGAGAGTTTGCTATGAAACTAAATGAATTGGCTCCTAAAGAAGGCTCCGTAAAAAACCGCATCCGTGTCGGACGTGGGATTGGCTCTGGTAAAGGTAAAACTGCCGGTAGCGGTCACAAAGGTCAAAAAGCACGTAAAGGTGTAGCGATTGACGGATTTGAGGGTGGTCAAATGCCACTATATATGCGTATGCCAAAACGTGGCTTTAACGCATGGCGCCCAAAATCATATACGGCTGTTAAGATTGCTCGCCTCAATCAGGCTTTGGAAGCAAAGACTATTGATGGAAAATCTGAGATTACGGCTGAACTTTTGAAAGAAGCAGGTATCATCTCTAAGCTAAAAGACGGTATCCGTATCATTGGTAACGAAGCTTTGAATTCTAAGCTAAGCTTCAAAGTTGCAGGTGTTTCAAAAGGCGCTAAGGAATCTATCGAAAAGGCAGGCGGTTCTATTTCTATTATCGAAGTAAAAGAGCCTGAGCTTGTAAACGGTAAGTTGCCAAAGAAAAATAAGGCAGCCAAAAAAGAGAAGTAAACCTCTTTTTTAAAGATAAGATTTTTTTAAAAAGCGGCCTTTTAGTGCCGCTTTTTTATTTGTAGGATAACCGGCTTGCAATGAGTATTGCTTGCCATTTGAGGGTAGTAACTGCTACATATCGGTAATGGCATATAAACCAAGAACAGTAAAACCAGATGATGACGGACAACGTCTAGAGCGCTGGCTTAAGAAATACGCGACCGGACTTAGCTATGGCCAGGCGCAAAAGGCTATTCGCAAAGGCGAGATACGCATCAATGGCAAACGCTGTAAACCTGCGGATACTCTAAACGAAGGTGATGAAGTACGTTTGCCGCCTTATGCTTATGAGGATGGCAAGGTACGCGCTGAGAAGGGGCAGGCATATCTCTCACCTGCGGACCAGAAACTGATCCAGTCTATGGTGATTTACAAGGATGAGCATATTATCGCCCTGAATAAACCCGCGGGACTCGCCGTGCAAGGCGGTAGCGGTGTAAAAAAGCATATAGACGGTTTATTGCCTGCTTTGCGTAAGAATGAGGACGAGCCATTACCAAAGCTTGTGCACCGTTTGGACAAAGAGACATCAGGCGTTCTGGTGTTAGGGCGCACAGCCGAGGCGACACGTCATTTAATGGCGCAATTTAAAGGTCGCGATGTACGCAAAATCTATCTTGCTTTGACGATGCCGGCACCAAGCCGAACAGAAGGCGAGATGCGCGGCGCGTTGATTAAGGCGGGGCACAGCGATTTTGAACGCGTCGTCGTTGATGATGAGCAAGGTAAATCGGCTCGTACATTGTTCCATGTTCTTGATCGCGCAGGAAAAGCAGCCGCTTTGGTAGCTTTCTGGCCATTAAGCGGACGTACGCATCAGATCAGAGTGCACGCAGCCGAGATTTTGGAATGCCCGCTTGTCGGTGATTACAAATACGGTTTTGATCCTGAGACAGTTGAGGAACTTGACTTCAAACCACAGCTGGCATTGCACGCTTATGCCTTGAGTTTACCCAAGCCGAATGGCGGTGTCTGGCAATTCCATGCACCTGTTCCCAGGCATTTTGAGGACATGGCTGAGAATTTTGGCTTGAATTGCGCGGATATCACAGACCCTTTCGGCAAAAAGCCTTGAAGGAGTTCTTGAGAGCTCTTACACTATCTGTGATTAGTTTCAAGGAAGGCGTAAGCGCATGAAGATACCTTTTGATCTCAAAAATGACAGACAACTGCAATTGGCACTTGGGGCGACTATTGTCCTTGCGATCGTGCTTTTGGGCTATTATGTGTCCAATCTCGTTTTTGCGGAAAGAGGGATGGAGCGCTATCTGGTCGGCGGGTTCGTCGGCCTTGGCTTGTTGTTTTGGGGGTTGAAAACATTCCGTGTTTTGATCCTTGCGCCTGCGATCTTGATCTTTCTGCTCAGCTTTTTGATGATGATTTTGAAATTTGATTGGCGCAAAGAATATATTCAGTCTGCCGAGGCAGGGGAGCCTTTCTTGTTCGAGCAATATGTCGATCACTATCCTACATTGGAAGAGTATTTTCAGGCGCGTATGTTTGGCGGTCAGGACTGGGTTGGTTTTGCGCGTGAGTGCGGCGAGCCCGCAAAGCGCCGCGAGCCCGTTCCACAGCAATGTAAAACACTGCAGGATATTCGCGATACATATGGTCTTAATGTTCAGCAGGTCATGGACAATCATTTTGCAAAGATGAAAAAAACGGCGCGTTTGATCGCTGATGGTAAAATGACGAATAAGCGCATTTATGAGCGCTGTGTCGCGCAAAAGAACTGTGCGATTGTACCGCTCTTGCCTGCAAATGTTGAAAATAACGAAATGATTGCTCAGTCCACGGATTACATGGATTTAAGACAAGCTTTCTGGTCTCTGGTGGAGGACGAAAATCTCAGCCGCTCAGTGTGTGATTATATGGGACTGTGTAACTTGCTCGTCCGTATGGGCGCTATTAATATGAATCGTTTCGGCGATAGCGCTGCGACGGTTAACGGCACTGAGGCTATATCATCCGGCGGTAATCAGGCATCCACGACCTCGCAACAATGACAGGCGCATCCATGAAACGTTTTTATAAATCAGCAGTCGGTGTGGCCGATCCGGAACAGGACGGGCAGTACGTTATTCATTTGGACGGCAAGCCTGTGCAAACACCATTGCGTGTGCCGTTAAGCGTACCTTACGAAGCTCTGGCCGAGCTTGTGGCAAATGAGTGGCAGGCGCAAGAAGAAGATGTCCAGCCGGCTATGATGCCGCTTACTCAAATCTCTATAACGGCGCAGGATTATATTACGCGCAATAGAACAGATATTGAGTCGCTTCTGGCGCGCTATCTGGAAAGTGATCTTCTTTGCTATCCAGTCGAAGACCCGCCTGAGCTGGGCAAAGAGCAGAAACAACAATGGCTGCCTTTGCTGGACTGGTTCCATGTGAGAACAGGGATAAGACTTCCAGTACAAGAGGCAATCACCGTTCATCGCCCAAGTCAGCAGGATTTGAAAGTTTTTGCAGATTTACTGGCTTCTATGCCGCTATATGAATTCACATTGTTTCAGTCTTTAGCAAGCCAGCTTGGTTCTGTTGTGTTGGCGCTGGCTTTCCTCGACGGACATATTGATGCGCAAAAGGCTCTTGAATGCTCAAAGCTTGAGGAGATATTCTTTGTGAAACATTATGATCTGGCAAAACATGGCCCCGACCCAATGCAGGAGAAACAACAAAAAGCACTTATGCGTGATTTAACGGCATATACACAGCTTCTTGATGTCTTGGAAAAAGAGAAAAGATAGGCAATCGATATGAGGAAATTAGCTCATTTATCAAAAGCAACTGGTTTATCGCTGGCTGTGTGCTTTATGCTGCTCACACTATCAGCCTGTAGCACAAATATGGGCAAGATTACTTTTGGGAATGTAAAGGATGCATCTGCGCAACACTCCGAAGGTAAGATGGCACCAAAGCCAGAAGAGAAGGCGGAACTTGATCTGTATAAAGAAGAGCGCTCACGTCTTATTGATTTGGGTAAAAAGATTTTGGTTGTCAACGGTGATTTATGCAAAAAAAGATCGGAAGCCTTTGGTTTTGAGGCGTGTGGCTACGGTCTTACTCTTGATACGGAAAGTGACCGCATTCATTCCTATGCGGATGGTGAGGCGATTTATGTCACGAATGAGCTTGTGAGCACCGTAGAGGATGATGCGCTTTTGGCGTGGGTGATTTCTTATCAACTGGCTCGTAATGTTATGCGCCAGCCCCAGCAATATTTGCGCAATTCACAATTGGCTCAGGTCAAAGGTTTTGTTGTCGATTTGATTATGTTTGGCTCTGGCGTGGATACGCGTGGCGAATTCTCAAAGCAGATGAGTTCGGCCAGCAGCATTATCTATGGTGAAAACCTGATTAAAGAAGCTGATTATATAGCACTTTATTTCATTGCCCGTGCAGGGTTCGATCCGCAAGTCGCTAAGGGGTACTGGACCAAGCAGGGCTTGGGAGACGAGCAAAAGCTTTATCCTCATGATCTGCTCAATTCAAACGGCACGCATCCTTATTGGGAGTCCGAGCTTCGTCTGCGCGCGATTGAGAGCACAATCGCAGAAATCAGAGCCCTGCAGGATTCCGGTAAGCCGCTCATTCCTGATTTGCCTGCGCGCCGTGTTTTTCGCAGTGATTTAGATGTCGAACTTTTCGACGTCGATAGCGAGTAGACCCCAAAAGAATAATTCTGCCTCTATTTAGGTAGCTATTCTCTGCGGCCGAAAAGCTTCTCGATATCGGCCAGAGACAAGGAGACATAGGTCGGCCGACCGTGATTGCATTGCCCAGAAAAAGGTGTGTCTTCCATTTGCCTAAGCAATGAATTCATTTCTTCGAGGTTGAGGCGGCGTCCTGCTCGAATAGAGCCATGACAGGCCATAGTCGAACATACAGCAAAAAGGCGTTCCTTCAAGCTATCGGTACTGTCCAGATCATTCAGCTCATCCATAAGGTCACGCAGAATTTGGCTTGCATTGACTTTGCGTCCCAGAAGGGCTGGCACCTCACGAATAGCTACGGCATCAGGGCCAAAACGATCAATTACAAGCCCCATATCTTCAAGTGCGGATTGTTGATCCATGAGGCGGTCAATATCATCGCTGTCCATTTCAATGATCTCGGGGATCAAAAGGCTTTGCCTTTTCACGCCCTCTGCGGCCATTTGCGCCTTTATCTTTTCGTAAACGAGCCGTTCATGGGCCGCGTGCTGGTCGACGAGAATGAGCCCGTCTTGTGTCTGGCTGACGATATAGGTCTCATGCAGTTGGGCGCGGGCAGTGCCAAGGCGGTAATGTGTTTCTTCTTGCTCCGGCTGTTGGTCATGATACGCACCCGTTATGGGCGGCATATCTTGTGTGGAAGAGGGTAAGGGCGCGAAGGCATTC
>CAXGMH010000051.1:0-15338 GCA_964010795.1 uncultured Alphaproteobacteria bacterium | reverse complement strand
CGTATACGCGCAGAGTCCGAAAATCTAATTAACTAACCAGCTGGCCCACTGGCCCGTGCCCTAGGGGGCGGGCCAGTGGGCCACCCCAAAATCAAACTTTAAACAAAAGGAAAACCAATGAACTTTGATGATTTGTACAACACAGCACCAACACCACAGGCAACCGTTCATTTAGCGCCTATAAGGGATGATGAAACTCTTAAGTGCGAGATGATCCGCATGGCAATGTCCGAACTTGGTAAGAGAAGTGGCGAGGCTAGGAGGAGGAAATAAATGAAAATCGATATTTTTAAAGTTAATAATCACGCGTGGTTTTCAAGATAAAATAGCTTAAGTTAATAGGCGTTCGTATGTGACGTTTAAATTTATGTGCCTACACGAAAGCATTATTATTCCTCAATTAAAAGCTCTGATTTTGGCCCGACATTGGCTAGCTCGAATCGCCCTTGTTTATCTTGCCAAGCCATTAATCTGTAAGCTTCATGTCTTTCGGTTAAGTGTAGCCTTTTACCTTTTGAATCTTTATCGTTTTTTTTCGTAATACATGGCGAGTTTTTTTGAGCGTTAACTCTGAAATCACTAGGGCTTTCTATTCCAGCAATTAATCTAGCGCATTTATTTAGAGTGTTAGAGGCATGACTTTTGCGTGTAAGCATTGAATTGTTGTGTAGTGAATCGTAAAAACGTTCGCCAACAGAGAAATCGTTATACGATAGCGTTGACTTATACTCTTTTGCGCGGAAATAAACAGCCGCTTTAATATCTTGGTTAGAAGCTGCTACACTCCATAATGATTCAGATAGAGATGAGAAGTTGTAATGGCTAAATGAGGTTAATAAAATAAGTTTACCTTGCTTTTGAAGAGGAGGGTCGTTTGTTGTTATTTCACATTTCTCGTTAATAGCTTCAATGCAATCAAAACTCAAGACGAGTTCATTTGCGCTGCTTGAAGAAGTGCATACTGCCAGCCCAAAGCAAAGGTTTTGTAAATCATCATATATAATTTTTGCTAAAAAAGATGAAAAACAATCATTTACATTTGTAGGGAAATTATCAATTAACGTTCTGGGAGAGATAGAGTCATTGTCAAAGATTAAATCCTTTGTTTCGAGGCGCTCTTCTAGTTTAGGAGATACTTCAAACCAACTATAAATAATTCTTACAATATCGTTTGAAGAATAAACACCTTGGAAATCTATTAAATCAAGTTTTTCGGTGAAAAAAGAATTTAGATCTGGGCCTATTAAATCCATTAACAAATACAAATCGGCTTCACAAAAGCAAAAAGATAAATGCTTCATGTGATCGATGAGGTCAAATAGTAGTTCCATCCTCAATTTGAGATCATTAATGGGTAGGTCGCCATCTGAATAACCTAAAGCAGGAATTGAGCTATGAACTAACACATGCATTATTTATCTAGTTTGTTCTGTTGCTTTTAGCTTTTCTTTTTTTTGTGGCTGCAGAAATGATTTTCTGCGTCTCAATCATTGATTGATCAAAAAAATCTTTTGGCCAGTCATTAATAGAGCCATATTCATTTAGTTTTATATCTCGATAGATTGTTTTACCGTTGTCATTTTCAAAAAAGTAGATGCTTGATTTGTTTAATATTTCAGATGTGCTTTCTTCTTCTACGATTCTTAACCGCAATCTTTCAATTACGTACTCACTATGTGTCTCAAGCAAACATTGTCGATCATTTAGAATCATTGAAATAAAAAAATCAGCTAGCTTACTTTGCACAGCAGGGTGTAGATGTAATTCAGGTTGTTCAAATATTAGCAGATCACCAGGAGAGGAAACTAAGCACATCACTAATATAGGCAAAACCTGACTTACACCCACTCCTACGTTAGTGAGGTCTTGGTAATTATCAAATTTATTTACCTTAACTTTTAAAAGATGCCCTAGTTTTCCCTTGTTTTCAGTCAAAACGCTTTCTGCGACATTTAAGTATTGCAACCATTCAGCAAGGGCTTCGTTTAAAGTTCCTGAAGACAATTGATTATAGTTTTTTCCTGTTAAGCAATTAGGGGAGAGATATTCAATTACTTCGTTCTGAAAAGCATTCAGAACCGCTGCTGTTCTTTCACCTTTGATACCCACGTCTGAAAGGATGGTAGAAGACTGCAGTGGGTATGCCGCTTTGGGCTCGTCTCTTAATGGGCCTAGATATTTAACTTGGAATCTAAAATAACGACTATGAGATAAAGTAACATCGCGACCTAAATACAAGGGGAGTTTTTCTATTGTATCTTCTGAAGTTGTTCTCTTTTTAATAGTATCTTTAATCCGTTTGCTATTATTTTTTAGAAATCGGGTTAAATCGTGTCGCTGCCTTACAGATAAGCTTTTTAACAATTCTGTCCAAGCTTTATAGCTAATTTCGTTTTCTGTTTGTTGGGCAAATAGATTGCGGACATTTTCAGGAGCATCCAATTTTATAAAATCAATGACATCTTTAGGAACAGGCTCATCCATGACTAAGTCTGCATCTTTTTCTCTGTAGGCATGTATGCGCCGAAAGATAAGAGAATTAAACTTTGCATCAATCAGTGAGCGCATTTTGTGATATCTTACTATTACCTCGTCAGGTATAAAGTGATATAATCCCACGGTAATTAAATTACCCTTTCCTTCCGTTCTATCTTTTATCTCGGCTTCACTTGATGGGTCTATACTTCTTATTATAAATGAGTGAGGAGATATTTTTATTTCTGGAGATATTTCATAATGGGTGTAGCTTCGTTTCTTTTTGGGGCGACTTATCTTAATATAGGCTTTATCTTTCCCATCAACGCTAGAACCTTTTAGACTAAGGCTTTTCAATCTGGGTACTAATAATGAGCTGGTCTCGCTATCATATGCCTTATTGTCATACTCGGTAATAATTTCTTGGCTATACCACCCTCTATTATAAACTCGTTCATTGCTCCGAAAATTTTCTTTTTCGAAAGTCCACCCAATCTTAAGAGAGCTTGTTTTGTTTTTTTTGCTGTGTCTTAAGTTGCAAATGTCAGTATAAGAGCCTAGTTGCACTAAGGGTCCATTTAATGCTAATGCGTGATCTAATGGCGAATCTTGGATGGTTTGCTTTATAAGCAAAATACCCTGTATCAAAGAGCTTTTGCCACTACTATTAGCACCACAAAATATGGTTAATGGACTTAGGGGGAATTCATTCTCTCCCTCAAAAGATTTAAAATTAGTTATAGACCACTTTTTAAGCATTAATTTATTTAATCATATAAAAGTAACTAAAGCAATGCATAGGGTAGCACCAGAGTAGCACCGGACAGTATTTCGATTTTTGGGAAATGGCTGAAAGCCTTGATTTAATTGGTTGCGGGGGTAGGATTTGAACCTACGACCTTCAGGTTATGAGCCTGACGAGCTACCGGGCTGCTCCACCCCGCGTCAATGAATAGAGCGTCTTTATAATGGCTGTATTCGAATACGTCAAGCTTTCATATTTGTTAATTTCTAGTATGTTTATAATGAGGAGTTTGCTAAGTGGTAGAAAACATCTGCATTCGAAAATTGAGGCCTGTAGATTGGGAGCTAATGCGCTCAATCAGGTTGCTTGCGCTTGAGTCTGCGCCGGGGGTGTTCCTTTCCTGTTTTGAAGAGGAAGCGGTGCTGGAGAAGCGGGATTGGGTGAGCCGAGTCTCTGACCCGCAGGGGGCTATTTTTGGTTTATTTGACCTTGAGTGTATCATTGGCCTTACGGGAGCGAATATATGGTCTGAAGACCCGTCTGGAAGAACAGCGATATTTGTTATGGATTTCATCCATCCTGATTACAGAGGGCTTGGCTTAGCGAAATATTTGTATGAAAGCCGGATTGAATGGGCAAAGAGCATGAAATGCTCCCGCGTAAGATTGGGAGTGCGTGCTACAAATAGGGTGGCTTTGGAGACTGCGAAAAAATTTGGTTTCAAGCAAATGGATATGAAACAAGTCAATTGGCCTGACGGCAACAGCGACAAAGAATTTATCATGGAACGCCGACTGTTTTAGGTGTGCGTGATGCCTGTTATTGGTCTTTAATATGGCTTGGTGTTGGTGGATAGGGGTTCATTCATCCCACAAAAAAGCCCCGGATGACCCGAGGCTTTTTTGTGTATTGATATTATTCGCAATCGTAATTGTTATTTTGTCGATTTCGCGCGTTCGATACCTTCGAGGATCAGGTCACGGGCGCGGGCTTTGTTGCCCCATTCGATAATCTTTGCCCATTTGCCTTTCTCAAGGTCTTTGTAATGCGTGAAGAAGTGTTCAATTTGCTCGCGCAGGATCGGGCGGATGTCTTCATAGTCCTCAATGTTGTCATGATAAGGGTGAAGTTTTGGCGCGGGTACGGCGATGATTTTCTCATCCATGCCGCCGTCATCTTCCATGATGAGGACTCCAACCGGGCGTACGCTCATAACGGCACCGGGCATAACAGGTGTGCGGCCGATAACCATACAATCTACGGGATCGCCATCACCGGATAATGTGTGTGGAATAAAACCATAATTGCCCGGATAAAACATCGGCGTGTGCAAGAAGCGGTCAACGAACATCATGCCGGTATCTTTATCCAGTTCGTATTTAACAGGCTCGCCGCCCATTGGGTTTTCGATGATGACGTTTACTTCTGCGGGTGGGTTCTTACCAATTTCCAAATCTTTTAAAGGCATCCTTATATCTCTTTCTTGTAACGTGATCGTTGAATTTCGAGGCATATTTAAAGCCTTCGCAAGCAAAAGTCCATTCAAAACTTGCATAAATTGACATAGTGACGGCCTCGTGGAGATGCAGATGAGACCAGCTCAGCCTTGATCCAAGATCTTGGCGAATTTATCAACGGCCTGCGCGATGCGCGGGGCGTGGCGCAAGACAAAGTCCTCGTCCAGATTTTCGCCGTTTTGATAAGCTTGCAGAACGGCGCTGCCGTCATAATCCACACCGGATAAACGCAGGGTAAGTTTTTCTGCTCTCTCGCCAAAGGCCTCGCCTGGTAATGTGAGCATATTGCCTTCCTTTATGAAAAAGGCGGCGAGGTCGCGAGAATTGTGAACGCCTCTCGTTGCTAAATAGTCCTTGTGGTTTTTAAAGTCGGGATAAGAATAAAACGCACCTTGAGGCATAGGAATATCAACGCCGCAGGCACGTACGCCTTTTGCAAGATAGCGGTTCATATGGCTGTGAATATGGGTGCAGTCGATAATGTGTTTCTCGATGTCCTCGTGTTCCATATAAGCCTCGATACACGCTTCTTGAACAGGTGAGGCAACACAAGACCATGTTTCGCTGGCGAATTGGCATAGATAGGGGAAAAGACGCGAGATTGATTTGGGCACAAAGCCGATACCGATGCGCCACCCCCCGAGAGATAGGTGCTTGGAAAGCCCAGTTGAGATAACGGTGTTATCAGGCAGGTATTTTGTGATACTGTAATAATTATTATCAAAATCAACAAAGCCGTAAATCTCATCCCAAATAACGAGGATGTCGTGCTTTTTGATAATCGGGGCAATTTCAGCAAGTGTACTTTCAGGGATTTTTAACCCCGTCGGATTGTTCGGCGAATTTAGAATAATTTTGGTTGGGTTAAGACCTTTGGCCTTGGCTGTTTCAATGGCTGTTTCGAGGGTTTCGGCCGAGATATGATAGCCCTTGTCATCAAGGTGTGTTTCAACATCTATGACATTGGTGCCAAGCATTCTTGCTTGTGGGGCATAGCTGACCCAGCTTGGCACGCAATGTAGCAGGTCACCCGGCACGGCATCTTGCAAGGCATATAAAATAAGTTTACTGCCCGGTGCCACAATGACGTCATAATTGTCGCTTTGTATGCCTGTACGTTTCTCGTAATAGGCTTTGACTGTGTCTTTGAGGCGTTCAAGTCCCGAAGTGGGGAGGTAGTCTTTTTGGGTGGCAGCAGAGGCGAGTGCTGTCTTTAATCGTTCCGGCACAGGAAATGGAGATTGGCCAAATCCCATATGCCAGACGTATTCTCCGCGTGCTCTGGCTGCTGCGGCCATCTCATTGGCTTGTAATGTGGGGGATAGCTCGAAACTGGATGGAAATGTTTTGATCCGCATGGGGCAGGCTCGCTCGCGTTATCTCAGTTGTTTTATATATCATATTCAGCCTGTCCTATTTGCCGGGGGCTGCCAAGGTTAAAAAGATTGCGCAGACTTGAAACAATCGTTATAATCTGTATCTCACTGAATTAGTAGGAGGCGTTCAATGGAACTGACAATGTTTAAATCTAAGCTGCATAAGGCGGCCGTTACCCAATGTGATTTGAATTATGAAGGGTCGATTACAATCGATCTGGATTTGCTGGAGGCAGCAAATTTGTTGGTGCATGAGCAAGTTGACGTGCTCAATATTAACACGGGCGCACGTTTTACGACCTATACGATCCCCGGTGAGCGCGGGTCGGGCATTATAGGCATTAATGGCGCTGCGGCTCGTCTGGCACAAAAAGAAGACCGTGTGATTATCCTAAGCTATGCGCGCATGGATGAGGCGCAGGCAAAAAGCTTTGAGCCGACTGTTGTGTTGTTGGATGAAAATAACGCGATTATAAACCGTACGGGCCCAAGAGCAGTTGCACAAGCTGCTTGATTTTAAGGGGTTACTTCACGAATTTTTGGATAACACGCTCGACCAATGAGACGAGCCGACCTGCATCAACCGGTTTTTGTAGCAGTTGTGTCACGCCGTGTTTGCGTGCCTCCATCAAGAGGTCTGTGCCCTGATCGCCTGTAATCATAACCATGGGCAGGTTGTAGCCCTCTGTTTGCACATACTTCACAAAATCAAAGCCGCCTTTTGGGCTCATATGAAGGTCGACCAGAGCCAGATCAACCTTTTGCGAGCGCACGACATCCATCGCTGTGCCGCCATCTATGGCCTGCTGAACATCATAGCCCTTGTTTTCAAGAACGGCTGTCATCATCTGGCGTGTCGCGTCATTATCTTCGGCAATTAACACCGTATATTTATTATTTTCGCTCATGCTTTCATAATAGCATTGTAGAAAAAATAAGAGAAGAGAGAAAACGGTGCGTGAGAGGAGTGAATTTCCTGTCTTCAGAAGTCGTTAATGGACATTGTGCTATAATAATATATGGTATGGTGGAAATAGAAATCGGGGGGCGCTATGCGTTTTCAAGAACAAAATAGAGCTAAATATTCAGGAAATGTTTTGTTCCTAATATTACTTGCTGTCGCCTTATTTGCCGCCCTTTCTTATGCTGTGACTCAGAGTTCTCGTTCTGGCGGGAATAGTATCAGCGCAGAGCAGGCAGAGCTTTTTGCCTCGCGTATTGTCCAATATGCATCGAATATGGAACAGACAATACAGCGCCTACGCCTGACGAATGGTTGCAGAGAGACGCAAGTCTCATTCAACTTCGATAATAACGGTAACGGTAATTACATTGATTCGGGTGAGGATTATAATAATGCCAGCTCACCTGATGATCTAAGGTGCCATGTCTTTCATCCTAATGGAGGGGCGATGGCGCGGCCGGATTTCGAGACAGCTATGTTTGATAGCAGCCTTGCGGGAAAAACACTTGTCCCTCTTGTTTATGGAACAGAAGGCTACACAACCTCTTGTGTGGAGAATGTAGGCACAGACACGGCAACCAATTGTAATGCTGCTGCGGACGGAAATGCCCATGCGGATCTTTTGTTTATTCTTCCCTATATCCGTCAGGATGTGTGTGAGGCACTGAATAAGAAATTACTAGGTTCTTCTGCCATTCCTGAAGACGCGAGTAATATGATCTATGGCAACCGTTTTGGCGGCAGTTTTAGTTCCACCGCGCAAATCACAAATGTCTCGGGTGCGTTATCGGCTTGTATTACAAGCGACAGCGGTACACGCGTTGCACCGGGCGAATATGCGTATTATCACGTATTGATCGCGCGCTAGAGCACGCATCCTTAAACCGTTTCTTTTTCGGATGATTTTGAATTATCCGAGCGCCCGATCCCGCCGTTGCCTGATTTGCCTTTTAAGGTGCTTTCTGCCTGCTTCGGGAAAGAAAAATGAAATTCTTCTGTCTTTGCGTCATAATCGACATCGACATGACCACCATTTACCAATGCACCGAAAATAAGCTCTTCGGCGAGTTTTTGCTTGATCTCGCTTTGGATGATGCGTGCAAGCGGCCTTGCGCCCATGAGCGGGTCATAACCACGCTTGCCAAGCTCATCTCTTGCAGCAGGAGTAAGTGCGACAGAGACATTGCGGTCGGAAAGCTGTGCTTCGAGCTGCATAATGAATTTATCAACTACTTGCCCGATATGCTCTTGCGAAAGTGGAGCAAAGGGTATGACGGCATCAAGACGGTTTCTGAATTCGGGCGAGAACAGCTTGTTAATCGCATCGGTGTCTTCGCCCATGCGCGATTCTTGTGTGAAGCCAAGCGGGGCCTTGGCAAGGTCGGAAGCGCCAGCATTGGTTGTCATGATTAAGATGACATTGCGGAAATCGATAGTCTTGCCGTTATTGTCGGTAAGCTTGCCGTAATCCATGACCTGAAGGAGGATGTTGAACAAGTCAGGATGAGCTTTTTCGATTTCATCAAGAAGCACGACACAATGTGGGTTCTGGTCAACTTTATCGGTGAGCAATCCACCTTGATCGAAACCGACATAACCAGGAGGTGCACCGATCAGGCGAGATACGGCGTGGCGCTCCATATATTCGGACATATCAAAGCGAACCAGATCAATATCCATTGTTTTGGAGAGCTGGCGCGTTACTTCTGTTTTTCCAACACCAGTCGGCCCGGAAAAGAGGAAACAGCCAATCGGCTTCTCAGGATCGCGCAATCCCGCGCGCGAGAGTTTGATGGCATTGGCAAGTGTTGCAATCGCTTTGTCTTGCCCAAAGACCATTGTTTTGAGATCGCGTTCTAGGTGCTGGATCGTCTCACGGTCAGAGCGCGAGATAGTCTTCGGAGGAATGCGCGCCATATCAGCGATGACGGCCTCTATTTCTTCTTTGTCGATCACATCTTTACGGCTGAGTGCGTTACGGAGCCGTTGCTTTGCGCCGGCCTCGTCTATGACATCAATGGCCTTATCAGGCAATTTGCGGTCACCGATATAGCGTACAGACAGGTCAACGGCCGCTCTGATCGCATCCGGTGTGTATTTCACATCATGATGATCCTGGAAATACTCTTTGACCCCTTCAAGGATCAAGATGGCGTCCTCGGGGGATGGCTCGGCGATATCGATTTTTTGGAAGCGTCGGACAAGTGCGCGGTCTTTTTCAAAATGATTGCGGTATTCTTTATAGGTGGTCGAGCCGATACAGCGCAAAGAGCCTTCGGCCAAGGCGGGTTTGAGGAGATTCGAGGCATCCATGGCGCCGCCCGATGTCGCGCCCGCACCGATCAGGGTGTGGATCTCGTCAATAAACAATACGGCGTTTTCCTGCTTCTCGACTTCTTTGACGACAGCTTTGAGTCGCTCTTCAAAGTCGCCGCGATAGCGCGTACCCGCCAGTAAGGCTCCCATATCAAGCGCGTATACGGCTGTGTCTTTGAGCACTTCCGGCACGTCTCCATCAACAATTTTTTTGGCTAACCCTTCGGCGATGGCGGTTTTACCAACTCCCGGATCACCGACATAAAGCGGGTTGTTTTTTGATCTGCGGCACAGGATCTGGACGGTGCGCTCGACTTCTTTTTCACGGCCGATCAGCTTATCAATCCGTCCTTCATGCGCCTTGCGGTTGAGATTGACGCAATAGGCGTCAAGTGCGGTCTCTCCTGTGGGGGCGCCGCCTTCCATACCCTCTTCGTCCTCATCTTCTGCGCCCATAGCAACCCGAGATTCAGAGATGCCCGGCACTTTGGCTATGCCGTGGCTGATGTAATTTACAGCGTCAAAGCGAGTCATATCCTGTTCTTGCAAAAAGAAGACAGCATGGCTTTCGCGTTCGGAGAATAATGCGACAAGTACAGATGCGCCGGTGACTTCTTCGCGTCCCGAAGATTGCACATGAATAGCTGCGCGCTGGAGGACACGTTGAAAAGCCGTTGTCGGTTTCGCGTCAATTTCCTCATCGCCGTCTTTAAGGGCTTCTAGTTGTGTTTCCAGATAATGTTCAAGCTGCTCCTTAAGAAGTTCTATGGTGACATTGCAAGCGCGCAAGACAGCTTTTGCGTCCTGATCGTCAAGAAGCGCGAGCAAGAGATGCTCAAGCGTTGCATATTCATGACCTTTTTTTGAAGCCAGTTCTAAAGCGCGGTGGAGTGTTTCTTCGAGTTTCTTAGATAGCATGGGCATTGCACTTATTTTTGAATTTTCTCATACTTAATTAATGTATCATTTTTTACGGCAAAGACGAAGCGCTTCTTCACTTTTTTCAAAAAACGATATCGGGCGCAATATCTGGATATTAAAGGCGGTTGCGATTGCAAATAACGGCTATCTCTTTGCGATAGCGGTGATGGTGGATTTTCTGGCCAAGAGGCTCGAGACAGGGACTGAGGCTGTTTTTTATCTCGAAGCGGTTTCGACGACGATCTTTCTGGCTCTGGTTATCTGGATTGGTATTTTTTCTGACCGCTATTCCAGAAAAGTGACGATGATGTTCGGGATGTTATTAAGGATGTTCGGCTGGCTCATCTTGATTTTTGCAAGTGGCTTTCCTGTTATATTGCTTGCCTTTGTTTTTGAGGCGATATCGAGCGAGATGTGTAAACCGTCTCATTGTTTGTATGAAACGATGGAGGCAGCGCAGGCCTTGGATGATTACCCGAAATATGAACAACGTTTGGGTGCTTTTCCACTGTATTTCCTTGTTGTAGGGTTGCCGATCAGCGGTATTTTATATGATATCAATATGGCTTGGCCTATGGCTATGAATGCCTGTATTTGTGCTGCGGCGTTTGTCATGCTGATTTTTTACAAAGAGCCGCCGAGAATCAAGCTTTATACGCCGTCCTTCCTGCAGGCGTGTCGAGATAATCTGTCTTTTCTGAGCAATAATAAGGCTGCATTTTACTACGTGCTTTTCTTTTCGGTGATACAATCTTTGGCCTTGATGGTGATTTTTCTGTTTCAGGCGAAATACCTGACGATCAGTGAGAATGTCACTTTCTTTGCGTTCCTGATCCCCGCAATTTATGCCGTTAGAGGCTATGGAGCGCAGATGACATCTTATTTCCGTTCACATTTGAGTGAGCGTGCTTTTTTCCGCTTTTGGCTGTCTGGTTTGTTTTTGTCCATGGGGCTTGCCGGATTAACCGATAGTTTATGGCTTTTCGTGTTTCTGATGGGGGTTTTCATGCTGGGGCTCGGTTTTTACAAACCGGTCTGTTATGGGGATATGAATGCAATGCTCAGCTCTGATCGTCGTGCCTCTATCTTATCGATCCAAAGTTTCCTTGGTGCCATTATCTTTGTGCTGCTAAACGCAGGGTTTGGGATCGGCACCGATATGATCGGGGTCGGCTATACAATGGTAGTATCGGCGATTTTGCTCATGAGCTTATGCGCAGTTTTACTCAATCTGCACTTTAAATTTGCATTACGTAAATAGCGATGATATAAGCTATGGTAATGGGAGGGAGCCAATGAAAACGTTTTTTGGTATTGAGCTTGATGATATTCGCTATGTAGAGCTGGAATATTATATGTCGGATTCTATCTTTCCCAAGGTGGTTCCGGTTTATCTGGATATTATTGATGTTCATGGCGACAGACATGGCATAAACACATATAGTGCGTTCCCTTTCTGTTTTGAGGATGAAGCCAGAGCGCTAATTGGTGAGATCGCCGGTAAAGGTTTCGAAAGCAAGGCGGTGAATCAGCACTCACTGCGCACCGTTAATCAGGACGTCACGAAAATACAGTATGTCCTAAAAGATAACTTGTTGTCTGCGTCTTATAACAAGGATAAAGGGGAGGCCGTTTTAGGTTTCGCCAAACCGAATTCTGATAGGCCTCTTTACTTGAATTTCAGAGTGGATTCCTATGAGGCGTTGTGCGAAATGCTTGACCAGGCAGGTTATATCCGGATGCTTGTTCCAACGACATCTAAACAGCCAGCATTACAGACGCCGCCAGCCGGACCTTCTTTTGGTTGATGTAATATCAGGCCTCGATAAAATCGGCCTCAATAGCATATGGCTCGACCGTCCATAGATTATTATTGAGTTTCAGCGCAATATGGCCGGGGCAGGTTATATCCAAAAGCCAGACATCGTCATTAAGCGTTTCATCATTTACACGGATATGGTTTGCCCATTGTTCGAGCCACTCAGCCAGTAGCGCTTCGGCTGCGGCTGTTGGCAAAAGTCCCTGATCTGCGGCATCTTCGTCACTGAGATTGAGATCGATAATCGTTACAATATCGATTTCTTTCATGCGTTTGAGGCGTTCGCGTGTGATTGGTTGGCCGTATTGATCGTAGTAAATCTCGCTCATTTCTTATTCCTTTTCCATCGTGCATTGCAGAGGTTGTTCATTCGCGCGGGCAAAATCCATGACCTGATTGACCTTTGTCTCGGCTACTTCATAGGTGTAAACGCCGCATAGGCCGACGCCCTTGCGGTGGACGTGCAGCATGATATCGGTGGCTTCTTGTTTGTTCTTTTTGAAGAATTTTTCCAAAACATAGATGACGAAATCCATTGGCGTGTAGTCGTCATTAAGCAGTAACACCTTGTACATATTAGGGCGTTTTGTCTTGGTTTTTGGCTTTTCAAGCAGACCGATATCGCCATCCGGCTCATCGCCTAGTGGCTTCTTCGGCGTGTCATTATCTGCATTCAAAATAATCATAGGCGCAGTATAGATAACCTTTTTCGAAAAATCACCCGTGATTTTAGAGAAAAACTATATTAATCTTATGAAATGAGATGGCGCAAAGGGAACGTATTATTTTTGATTTTGTTGGCGGTGGTGCTTTTCGCAGCGCTATCTTATGTCGTTACGCAATCATCACGCTCCTCGGGCAAGAACATTTCGGCCGAAGCCGCCGAGGCCGGGGCAGCCCGTATCTTGCAATTTTTTACCCTGCTTGAGGCAACCGTCCAAAGAATGATCTTATCCGGTGTACCTCTTACGCAAATTGATTTCTATCATGCTGAAATTGCGGGCTCACAAAATAATAGCCTCTGTAATGAGGATGAATGCCATGTTTTCAGGCCTGGGGGTGGCGGTGTGTCGCCTGTGAACTTTGAAGACCTGACAGAGGCGCAAACAAGTGTCAATATTGCCGGGCGAGAGGGGCACCTTAATTTCTCTGTTATAAATGTTGTCGGGCTTGGCACATCTTCGAATGAGTTGGCCGTTCGCATACTCGGGATCAATGACAATATTTGTTATCTGATTAATCAAAAGCATAACCTGCCCGATAGCCCCGCTTTTGGTTTTACCGGAGGGGCGGAAGTTTATGCTAGCTGGTCTGCGAATGTGAACGGTGTGTTAAATGCAAGCAATGTGCGTATGTTCGGTGATGATGCTCCTGATTTAATCGGTCAAAGAACATTTTGTATTCAACAAGACGGTGACAGTTGGCTTTACCACGTGCTTGTCCCTCGTTGACCTCTGAGGGGGGGGCTTATTGATTCTCATCTAAATGGGCGCGACAGGCGGTAAGCATATAAATAGCGGCCGTCTCAGAGCGCAATATGGTTGGTCCAAGAGATACGGGAATAACCTGTTTATGGGCGCATAGGGCTGTCTTTTCAGCATCCGACCAGCCGCCGGGTGGGCCAATCATGCAAGCAAGCGCACCGGATAGGTCGACCTTTGCTATAGCCTCAAAGATTGAGGTGGTTTTCTCTGAGCGCTCAAGAGCAACATGGAGAGGCGTGGTCAGGCTACCGAGCATATCCTGAAAAGGCGTCGTGTCGTGCAAGGCGGGGACGGTAAGCCGTTCTGACTGCTCGGCAGCTTCTATCATTTGTGCATGGATACGATCGGCTTTTAGCGGCTTATCTTGTGAACGCTCGGTCGAGATTATATGCAGATCGCTCATGCCGAGTTCGGTTCCTTTCTCAATCACCCAGTCAAATCTGTCTTTGGGTAGCATTGGGCAATATAGGTGCAGCTTAGGTACTATTTCTGGCTCACGTAAGTGATCTTTTATGATGGCGCTTGCTGATTTTTTTTCAACCGTTTCAAGCTCGGCGAGGAATTCTCCCTGCGCCTCGTTAAAGACGCGTATCATGTGGGATGGCTGCATTCTCATGACATTACGGATATAGTGATGGGCGTTTCCCTCAAACATCACTGCGGCGTCAGGCGTAAGGTCGTGTGTTGTATAGATACGGCGTAGATGATGGATCTCAGTTTGTGCCATGCTCAAGACATCCTTTAATAGAGGTCAGAACTGCGCCGAACATATCGGCATCCAGTCGACCTGTATTCACATTGTAGCGCGAACAGTGATAACTGTCGATAAGGGTGTATGTACCAAGCTCATGTATGTTTCCATGTCCAAAAGCGTGATTTTTTAAAGGGATACTGAGCGTGCGCAGTACAGAATCATGAGCAATCCGCCCTAAGGCGAGGAGGACTTTGAGACGAGGCATGGCTTTGATTTCATTGATAAGAAAGTCTCGGCAAGTCTTGATCTCGTCTGTGGTCGGTTTATTTTGTGGCGGAACACAGCGCACGGCATTGGTAATGCGTGTGTTGACAAGCGTCAGCCCGTCATCTGGACGTGCATCAAATACACCTGTGGCAAAGCCATGTTCTATGAGCGAGGGGTATAAAAGATCACCAGCATAATCGCCTGTAAAAGGGCGGCCTGTGAAATTAGCTCCTTTGAGGCCGGGTGCCAGGCCGACGACGAGAAGTTGAGCGTCTATATTACCAAAAGAAGGCACGGCTCCGTTAAACTTATCGGGAAACAGCTTTTGATTATCTTGTCGAAAGGCGACAAGACGGCCGCATAGGTCACAGTCTTTGGGCGGGCTTTTGAAAGGCTTATCAGCCATTCAAGAAGCTCTCGATTTGCTCCGCAGTGCCGATATTGCCAGTCTGGATGTCAGAGGCAATGCGGCGGATAAGACCTGTCAGAACCTTGCCGGCTCCGATCTCGAATGCATTTGTGACACCATCTTCGGCCATGAACTCAACCGATTCTCTCCAGCGTACAGTGCCTGTAATTTGATCGACAAGCAGGCGGCGCAGATTGTTCGGGTCTTCTTCAGGGCGGGCTGTGACATTGCAGATAACCGGTACTTCTGGTGGACGGATTGTCGTGTCTGCAAGAGCCGCCGCCATTTCCTGTGCGGCAGGTGCCATCAAAGAACAGTGAAATGGCGCACTTACGGGTAAAGGTAATGCGC
>CAXGMH010000050.1:0-16755 GCA_964010795.1 uncultured Alphaproteobacteria bacterium | reverse complement strand
GGGCTTGCCATCGCGCTTAGCTTCACAGGGCTGGATTTTTTAACCGCCATGTCTGGTGCTGCGACGTCTATATCTAACGTAGGCCCTGGTTTGGGTGACATTATCGGCCCTAGCGGCACATTTTCGCCGCTTCCAGACACATCCAAATGGATATTATGCGTAGGCATGATCCTTGGCCGACTCGAGCTCTTCACTCTTCTAATTATGCTTTCCCCGGCCTTTTGGAAACGCTAAGAAACGCCCTATTCCCCTGATGGACGATAACCTGAAGATGGCCTGAAGAAAGGCTGCTCTGCCTCTTGCTGCTGAGCACCTTGAGGGGAAAGTGGTGTAGGTGCCTGCGTGCCTTGATTGCCTTGGCTCAACCCTTCGTCACTTGGCAGCTCTGAATATGGATCCGTTACAGTATCAGGTTGTTGTTTCCCGTCGACTGTCTCAGACGGTGCCGGCGCCATGCTCTCACGAGCGGAGCGGTTAAGGTCTAGAAAGAACTGCTGTGGGTCTTGCTGAACGCGTTGAGGAGCTATCGAACCTGACTGACGTGGCGCAACACCTGTCTGACCAGGTGTTAGAAGCCTGTAATTGGTTTGCAGGCTTGTGATAATGGCCTGATCCAGCTCTTGGATAATTTCCTCTACGAACAAAAGATACTCTTCCTCAAGCTCTGCCAAAGACAAGCTACGTGGCAAATCGCGGCTTTTCTCGTACTGCATTACAGTACTGAGCAATGGACGCCCCTGAGCAGAGATATGTTCGAGAACCAGCTCATAGCGAAGTGTGTATTCTTCAAGTTGGTCGACCTTAATCGCTTTGAAAAAACGGTTAGGTGATTGCTTCAGCTGGCGCGTCAGAGACGCATGACGAATAGTAAAGACAAAACTATTGGGCGCGTAATTGCGCGCAGATGTGAAGCGTTGGCTCAAATAGCGCTCAAGCGCCACATCGGGAGGTGTTGGAAAACTTCCGCCGATATTACTTTCCAGAAAACGATCATCCAGCTCTTTGCTAACGCGCACTGAATTTACATTCAGGTTCAGCATTTGCATATGTGCAAATGTCAGAGCCGGCAAAGGTTTTCCCTTTGGCGTAGGAAGAGATTCACATCCTTGCAAGGTCAAAACAATTAGCGGGAGAAGAGCTATAAATTTAAACAAATGCCATTTAAGTGTCTGAGTCGCTGTCTTTCTCATCATCTTGTCCTCCGGAATTATCCGTCTTTGAGGTATTATCAACCCCGATTGTATCAACATCAAATTCAAACACGCGGTTACAAAATTCGCAAGTCATCTCGATCTTGTTATCCCGAGCGATGTGCTCTATATCACTTTTACTGAGCGTAGCCAGCACGTCTTTGGTTCGATCTTCCGAGCAGCGGCACTCATGATAGATTGATTTCGGCGTATAAACACGAACACCCTCCTCGTGGAACAAGCGTACCAGTAAATCATTCCCATCCAGATTGGGCGATAGGAACTCGTCCGGCGTACAGGTTTCAAGAAGAATATTCGCGCGACGCCAATCCTCCTCCATTGTCTCACTGTCTTCCTTATCCGCCATCTCTTTGCGACCATCAGGCGTCTTAGACGCATTGCCGGAAGCGCCCCCCTCATCAGGAATATGTTGCAAAAGAATAGCACCAGCACGCCAATTACGAGCCGTACCATCTTGTCGCCCAACAGCCATACGAAGGCCGGTTCCTATCTGTTCTGACTGAGCAAAATAATGAGAAATGCTTGCCTCTAATGAGCCTCCCTCAAGACCGACAATCCCTTGATAGCGCTCGGTATGAGGACCTTGATCCACAGTAAAAGCAATATGGCCTTCGCCAAGCATTGCCTCAAAGTCAGGGCTCTCACCCAGAGCAGCCAGCTCATCTTCATCAAACTTCGCACAGCCTCGTATAGCCCCTTTTGATGTAACATCAGCGACAATCATGCTTACCGGCCCTTTTGAGCTGGTCTGAAGGGTAAATATACCGTCATATTTGAGCATAGATGCCAAAGCCAATGAAACAGTAATCGCCTCGGCAACGAGCTTCGCTACAGGCTCGGGATAGTCATGGCGTTCCAGAATATTATCGAGCACAGGCCCCAGACGGATCAAACGCCCGCGCAAAGAAGACTGTTCAAGCTGGAATGGCTGAACAATGTCATCACCAACCATGTCATTGGCAATACGTGTTGAAAAATCAATTACGCTCATAATGTCTACTAACCTGTTTAGCTTTTAATTTTGTATCCGCTATCGACCAGCTTATATGCCAAGCCCCATAGCACGATGTTAATGGCCAATAATATCAGGCCGCCGACCAAAGGATCGGCATCCCCTTTACCAAGGAAGCCATAGCGAAAGCCATCAATCATATAAAAGAACGGATTGAAATGGCCGACCTTCTCCCATAAAGGACCCAGTCTCTCCAGAAGGTAAAAGGTTCCGGACAGGAATGTCATCGGCAAAATCACAAAATTTGTAATTGCAGCGATGTGGTCAAACTTAACAGCCCATAGCCCGGCCATTACACCCAGTACAGACATCATCGAACAGCCTAACACCGCAAAAGATAAAATAACCAAAGGCTCGCGCATGGGCAGGCCGATAATCGGCCCCATAACAGCCATTGCAACAAACCCGATCATAACGCCGCGGATAATACCGCCGATCACGTAGCCTGCCAAAAGCTCAAAAGATGTAATCGGCGCCATGAGAACGTCTTGAATACTATTTTGCATCTTTCCGATCATTAGTGAGGATGATGTATTGGAAAATGCATTTTGCGCCATATTCATCATAATAAGGCCCGGCGCGAGGAACAGCATAAACGGCTCATCCAGAACTGCCTTACGACTTCCTGCAAACACGGTTGCAAAAACAATATAAAACAAGAAAGTTGTAATCACAGGAGCAATAACAGTTTGAAGATACACATTTAAAAAACGTGAGACTTCCTTTTTGATAACGGTTTGAAAGCCGATAAAATTTCCAAATAAAGCGGGCATAGAATTTCTCATTTATTTCTATTATGATAATGATCTCAGAACATGGCGCGTTACGCCTGAAAAATCAACCCCGCACAAGGTTTTATGCCACAGCAATCAAGCGAAACAAAAGATAAGAAGCCGGGTCGTCCACTCAAGCCAAGCAATATCGAGAATATGGCACTGTCTTATCTCGGGCGGTTTGCAACGACGACTGCGCATTTCCGAAAAATCATGATTGCAAAGATCGAGCGCCGCTGTCAGCGTCAAAACCTCACATTCTCAAATGAATATAAATCCATGCTAGAAGACGTAATAGAACGCTTTGAAGGATATGGATATCTCAATGACCGCGCCTATATCGACAGCAAAATCAAAGGCGGATTGCAATCAGGGCAATCTTTGCGCAAAATTCAATCATCACTCTATCAAAAGGGCGTAGCACGCGAAGAGATAGAGGCCTCCATTGCGCGCTATAAAGACAACTGCGAAGACGACGGCCAAGGAGATATCGAACTCAAAGCGGCTGTTCTTCTAATGCGCAAGAAAAGGATGGGCTGTTTTACGAAAACACCGCATTCTTCTCTTTCACCCGAAGAGGCTAGAAAAGAAAAAGAACGCTTCTACCGTCGAATGGCAGGAGCAGGCTTTTCCTATGATATCGTGAACCGTTTATACGACATACCTCTTGATGAAGCAGAGAGCCTTATCTAGCCAGACAAGCATTCGATGTAGTATAGTCGTTTATTCTTTTTATGGCTTTGCTGGCATTCGGAGCCTTTTTAAATCTTATGACACCGTTTGATGCGCTATGAATAATATGCTCAAGCGCCACAATAACCAACTTTGCATTATATTCATTTAAACTCTCCAACAAAGTTTTGAAAATATCATCACTTTGCGGTGAGTCATCTTCCAAAACCTGCGTCATTAACATAGCAAAGGTTGCTGCCTTAAAAGAAACAGTAATCTCGCTGTTTTTAGGATGTGTATCTATAGGAAAATCAGTTGGCGCCATTTTAAACTCCTCTATTTTGAGCAGAATATAGCGTCAACACAGCCTTATGTCAATATGTTTTAGAGTATGACAATATTGTCTTTACCGTCTTTAACAGCACGCTCAACTTCACGCGCTTCATCCCGGTCTTTAGCAACGCGCTTGGCCGGAAATACCAGCGTCGCCGTAGTTCCGACTTTCTTTTGCGAAAGTATCTCAAGCTCACCGCCATGTAAACGGATCAAAGAGTTGACAAGTGTAAGTCCCAGCCCCGTCCCGCTTCCGCTTCTGGAGAGTGAGTTATCAAGCTGGCCGAATGGTGAAATAGCCTTGCCGATATCTTCCTGATCCATACCGATACCGGTATCGGTTAAACTGATGCGCAGATTACCTTCATCGTCCATATCTTCGGATAAGATAATACGACCACCGGGTGATGTGAACTTAATCGCATTATGCATCAAATTCATCAGCATTTGCTTAATAGCAAGCTCTTCTCCGACAACACAAGGCATGTCCTCAGGCAAATTATTTTCAATCTTCAGATTACCCGCCTCGGCCTTTGTCGAACACAAGGACACACAAGCACGAGAGACGTCATACACATTAACCAGCCCCTCATTGAGCTGTCTGTCCCCTGCCTCGATTTTAGAGACATCCAGGATCTCATTAATCACCTTCAACAAACGACGACCGCTATCATAAATATCCGTCGCGTATTCATTGTACTCTTTCTTGCCAACGGCACCGAATACCTCGTTCTTGATAATCTCGGAAAATCCGATAATAGCGTTTAGCGGCGTACGCAACTCATGGCTCATATTCGCAAGAAACTCCGATTTCGCACGGTTTGCCAGATCCGATTCTTTCTTAGCCGCCATCATTGCCAGCTCAGCCTCTTTACGCTGAGTGATGTCTTCTGTGATACCTTCGAAATACAGCAGCGTATTGTCATCATCATAAACCGCGCGTGTACTTTCACTCATCCAGATATTACGACCATCGGCTGTGCGCATCTGAATTTCATAGTTACTAACGCTTCCCTCTTTCTCCAACTCGCGGTTAAGCGCTGTACGGTCATCAGGATTAACATGAAGTTGTGTCTGAAAATCAGCAACATCTTGTATCATATCCTCAGCAGTCTCATAACCAAACATCTTGGCCAAGGCCGGGTTCGCAGACAAGAACTGTCCTTCGGGGCTAATCTGGAAAATACCAGCAGAGGCATTCTCAACGATATTACGATATTTTTTCTCGGCCTCTGCAAGAGCGCGCTCGGCACGCCTACGCTCTTCAACATCCGTAAAAGTTCCCACAGCATGGTAACTATTATCATTCGAGCGGCGCAGAACAGACAGCGAAAGCTCAACCTCTCTAAAGTTACCATTGAGCGTACGCAAGCCCAAAAAGGCGCGGAAAGTTTTCTCATTTTTAGAAAAAACACCTGCGAATCCGCTTTCCACCTCAGACCTATCTTTCGGATGAACCATATCAAACAAGGAACGCCCAAGTGTCTTTTTAATATCCCATCCTGTGACACGCACCCAGCTCTCGTTCAAGTAAACAATCTGCCCTTTAGCATCCGTTTCAAAGATAATATCACTTACCGCATTCACAATAGACTTGTGCTCAGCCTCACTTTTTTGCAGCGTTTTATAAAGCTTCTCACGGGCTTGCCCTTGTTTGTTCAGCTCCATATTCTTATCGGCCAAGGCCTTGTTCATCGCGGACAAACGGCGAGATTGCTTCTGGTTGTTATGCACATAAAGCGTACCGATAATTGTCAAAACAGAACCAAACATCATCATCAAGAACGGGATCGTGCTCAGAAACGCATTTTGCTGGTTATTGCGAATATCGATATGCAGATTAAGTGGCAAGCCAAACAGTACAACTTCACGGTTTGTCGTGTGGCTAATCTGCACATGACCGCTCTCTCTTTCCAGAGGATCATAATCCGCAGAGAGCAATGTCAGTTTTCTTTGCGGATCGGTAATCTTGTATCTTGAAATTTCCTCCCATCCACTGAGCAAACGATTGTCAACCAAACTGGACAAATAAGATTTAAACAGTAAAAACCTTGATGTTCTCTCACCATTTTCACGTACATCGCTTGCTATACGCCTAATGATAATAACGGGAACTGATTGTATTTTTACCGAGGCAGACTCTCGCGACAGGATATGCTCATCCCGAGTTAAAGGCACGGCCATAACCTTTTTATCCGGATCAATCTGCGCAATAATATCCTGAATAGCGCCGAGATTGAGATGCGTTTCCGGCTTTGCAGACAGTCCTTCTCCATTACTTTCTTTTGTATAAAGAGGAAAGCTTACAAATCTGTTAGCCTCAATCTCATCAAGCAGAACAACCTGATCGAACCGGCTATAAGACTGCTTTAGCGCGGTGAAGTTGTCGCGCAAATGGTCAAGGTCCAAATCCGGCTGCGCCATCTCCAGCTCAGCGAGCTGCGCTGATGAATCAACGACGTCAGCTACATTATCAAGATATTGCTCAATATTATCATGGAAATGGCCGCTAATCATACGGACATCATCCATGCGCATCTCATTGATAAATACACTTAAAATAGCAAAAGCCGTTCCCGTTAAGATCAAACCGTTCAGCAAGACCATAAGGAAAGTCATGCCGCTGCCTAGAAATTTGGATTTATCCTGCGAAAACTGGAAATCATTAGCTTGCACGCTATCAGCGGCTGCATCACTTTGATGCCCCGAATTTTTCTCCAAAATTGTATCATCACTTTTCGGCACGATAATACCTGTTAACCCTTGTTAATTCCTACTATATAGAATTATTCAAGACAAAGGTGACAGAAATCCATTAACGAGTGATTAAAAATAAAAGAATGCTCATAAAAGCTTGTAATTAAATGATAAATAATATGTGGATATAAAAAAAGCATCCACGTGCATTAAAGAGGCAATTGCAATGTAACCTTAAGCCCGCCAAGCACATCACTCTCACCAAGAGAAATTTTACCGCCATGCGCGTAAACGACATCCATCGCAATACTCATGCCAAGCCCTACTCCGCCTGTTTGTTTATTACGAGACGCCTCCAAACGATAGAAGGGCTTAAAGACATCTTCACGCGCCTCTTCGGGAATACCCGGCCCGTCATCTTCGATCAAAAGACAAAGCATCGAGCCGTTCTCATCATCCTGAAGCTGAACCGTGATAAGCAGTTTAGAATGTGAATAAGCCAGTGCATTACCGATTAAGTTTTGCAGGCAGCGACGCATCGCATTCGGCTTTAGCCATATAACCTGCGAAGCCTGTGTATCATTGACGAAGGATATTTCTCGCTCGGCAGTCCTTGGAGCATTTTGTATGACATCTTGGATCAGAGCGACAAAATCATATTTCTCGGATTCTTCCTCCCCTTCACCGCGGACAAAATCAAGATAACCATCCACCATACGTTCCATTTCCTGAATGTCTTTGGCAAGCTCTTGCCTATCCGCCTTCGGAACGTCGAGCATTTCAATGGCCAGACGCATACGGGTCAAAGGCGTTCGGAGGTCATGTGAAACACCCGCAAGCATAAGGGCGCGTTGGGATATTTGGCGACGCAGTCTCTCGCGCATAATCAAAAACGCATTTGCTGCCTGTCGAACTTCATGGGCGCCTTCCGGCTTGAATTGCCTGACATCCTTACCACGACCGAACCAATCAGCCGCCACAGCCAAACGCCTTATGGGTCTGATCTGATTGCGCATAAAGATAATCGCGATCGAAAACAATACGACAGACAGCCCGATCATCCATAACACAAAGATATAAGAAGAGGATGAGAATAGCCTGCGCTCAGGCACAGAAACATACAACACGCCGCGTTCGCCGATCTGGATCGCAAGCTCGATCCAGCGCTCTTGCTCACCTACATGCAAACTAAAATCATAAGGCAGCTTTTCCTCCAAGACCCGCCGCAAGGTCTGCGCTACGATCTTGGAACGCCATCCCTTTAAAGATTCTTGAGGCATAACCCCATCAGCATCAAACCGCACGACGATCTCAAGATAACGCTTGGCAATCTCGGATAGCTCTTCTGTGGCTTTTGGATCAAACTCTTCATAATGCAAGCGGTCAATCATCACGGAAACTTCACCGACCAGCGCATAAGCGAGCCGATCCGTCATACGGCTCCAATGGCGGTCATAAAAAATATAAGAGGCAAAAAGCTGTAAGAGCAAAACAGGCGTCATGATAATGAGCAAAGATCGGCCGAACAAAGTATGCGGTAAGACACGCTTTGACAGTGGCTTTTTCAACTTCTTTTTCTCAATGTCACTTTGATCCATAGACATGCTCAATCTTTAACAGATATCCTTTGCCGCGCAAGGTTTGTAAAATCCGCGGCGGTCTATGCGTATCATCCAGTTTCTTGCGCAGCCGCGTGACCTGTACGTCAATTGTACGATCATTACCCGATAACCCCATGACCTGCGACAACTCATCTCGTGAGACAGCTGCATTGCCGTGATTGACAAGGTAGCTGAGCAGCTGGTGCTCCTTTTCGGTTAAACTTCGTGTTATCCCGTCTTCACCTTGGCGACTTAACTGTGCATCGCCATGCGTAAAAATCCATGGACCAATCTGCACCTTTTGCGTATGTGTCGAGCTAAACTGATTTGCACGGCGCAAGATTGCCTCTACACGCAACACAAGCTCTTCTGGATCAAAAGGCTTACTGAGGTAATCATCTGCTCCACTAGATAGCCCCTCGATACGGTCAACAGTCTCACCTTTGGCCGTAAGCAATACAATCGGAATATTCGAATTTTGACGGATATCTTGTGTCAGCTCAAAGCCGTTCATGCCCGGCATCATAACATCTACAATCAACAGATCATAAGAAAACATCAAGAGCATTTGCTTTGCATCAAATGCATCTTTGGCTGTATTGACAACATAGTCTCGTTTACCTAAATAGCGCTTGAGCAATTCACGGATACGGTCATCATCATCGACAATCAAGATGTGTGTTTTTTGAGAAAAGCCATTCATGCCATATAGTTTAGCGTAACTGCACTAAACATTAAAGCGGAAGAGATAGATATCACCATCTTGAGTGACGTACTCTTTGCCCTCTTGACGCATTTTACCGGCCTCCTTGGCTTTTTGCTCGCCGCCCAATGTCACGTAATCATCATACGCAATTGTTTCCGCGCGAATAAAGCCACGTTCGAAATCAGTATGAATTGTCCCCGCAGCCTGTGGCGCCTTGGATCCGCGTCTAACTGTCCATGCACGCGCCTCTTTTGGTCCGGCTGTAAAAAAAGTAATCAGATTAAGAAGCTGATAGCCTTTTCTAATAATACGGTTTAAGCCAGGCTCACTCAGACCAAGCGTTTCCAGAAATTCGTTTTTATCTTCCTTTGTTTCAAGCTGGGCGATTTCTTCTTCGATTGCAGCGGAGATAACAACACTTTCTGCTTTCTCAGCCGCCGCCTTCTCAGCAACCTTTCTTGACCAGTCGTTACCCGCCTCCGCTTCGCTCTCTGCTACGTTACAAACATAAAGAATAGGTTTTGCGCTGAGCAGTTGTAGCATACGGAATGCTTTCCTTTGGTCATCATCACCAGGCTCAAAACTACGAGCCGGCTTACCCTCGTCAAGCAAAGCCTTGACGCTTTCCATCAAAGCGAGTTTCTCCTTTGCTTCTTTATCCGCGCCACGGGCTTTCTTTTGTGTCGTGATGATCTGTTTTTCCAAAGATTCGAGATCAGCCAAAAGCAGTTCCGTTTCAATGATATCAGCATCACGCAAAGGATCGACAGAGCCCTCGACATGGGTAATATCGCCGTCCTCAAAGCAACGCAGAACATGGATGATTGCGTCTGTCTCACGGATATTGGCAAGGAACTGATTACCCAATCCCTCTCCTTTTGACGCGCCTTTAACAAGACCTGCGATATCGACAAATTCAAGTTGAGCCGGTAAAATCTCTTTCGATCCTGCCAATTTTGCAATTTCGTCCAAACGGGAATCAGGAACAGCCACCCTGCCAACATTCGGCTCAATTGTACAAAAAGGGAAGTTCGCTGCCTGTGCCGCAGCCGTTGCCGTTAATGCATTAAAAAGCGTCGATTTCCCAACATTAGGCAACCCGACAATCCCACAATTAAATCCCATTATTTACTCTCTTTCTTTTCTTCTTTTGGCAAAACCATTTTCAAACGCTCGGCCAACGCCGTTTTAAATTTATGATCGCTTGTCTCAGACAGAAAATTCGGAATTTCTTTTGACACAGCTGATAAAATATCCTCAAAAAAAGGCTGCTCGGCTTTCGCAAAGTTACTTAAAACATAGGGACTAACACGATCCTTTGATCCCGGATGACCTATCCCGATACGCAGCCGCCAATATTCTTTACTCGGCAAATGAGAATCTATTGACTTAATACCATTATGGCCTCCAGAGCCCCCTCCCTGCTTGAGCTTAACTTTGCCCGGCGGCAAATCCAGCTCATCATAAATCACACAGATACGTTCTTCTGGAATATTGTAAAAAGAAGCGGCCGCTTGAACTGAGCGACCGCTATCATTCATATAAGTTTCAGGCTTTAACAACAAAACCTTTTGATTTTGGATTAAGCCCTGTGAAAACTGACCGTGAAACTTTTGACGGGCTGGTCCGATATTATAATCAGACGCAATCCGGTCAATCGCCATAAAGCCAACATTATGCCGATGACCGGCATAACTAAGCCCCGGATTGCCAAGACCTGCCAAAAGCCACATAAGCGATTACTCGCCTGCTTTTTCGTCGCCACCTTCAGAAGAACCTTCGCCTTCTTCGCTTTCGGAAGCTTCACTTTCAGCTCCGTCTTCACCTTCAGCTGCAGCCTCTTCTTCGTCATCAGCAACAGGTGCTTTTGGCTCAACGATTGTAGCGACAGTGAATTCGCGGTCGATTGTGAACGTAACACCTTCCGGCAGAGTCATGTTAGAAGATTTGATAACATCTCCAATATCAGCGCCAGTCAGGTCAAGTTCGATCTCTTCCGGAATGGAAAGAGCAGAACAATAGACTTCTACTTCATAGCGGGTAACGTTCAAGATACCGTTGGCCAATCCTGGCGCAGCGGCTTCGTTGATGAATTTAACAGGAACATATACCGGAATTTTTGTTTTCTTAGTCACACGGAGGAAATCCACGTGCTCAACATTGTCTTTCAGAGGGTGAACCTGTGCATCACGAGCGAGTACGAGATGTTTATCTCCATCGATTTCCAGCTCAGTCAGTGTCGTAAACAGGTGACCTTTATAATATTCGCGACGAAGGTCACGTTGCTCCAGCGTGATGGTGACAGGCGCTTTATTGTCGCCATAGATGACAGCCGGCACCAAACCTTCACGGCGTAGTGCTCGGGCGGTCCCCTTACCTGTCCCCTCGCGCAAAGAGGCTTGCATTGATAGACGTTGTGCCATAACAAACAGCTCCTTTTACAAAGTTTTCAGTTTTTAAATATGCGAAAAACCTCCAGGGGTGCTCCTCGCAAGCGTCTTTTTAAACTGAAACCTCTCGTCAAGGCAAGTAATAGTTTCCTTAAAGGCCATATTTTTTCTTGCCACGCGCTGTCACAGGTATTATGACATAACTATATTTCATAATTTGAGGCCGTTATGACACAAAGCAAAGAAATCGATCTGTTCGGAACATTAAAATTTGAAAGCGATGCGATCACAGCTATTTTCAACAGCGCAGTTGAGGCTCTCGAAAGAGAGATCGAAATGCCATTCACCCTCGTCACACGCTGCGTGTGCGAGGCACAGGGCATAGCACGCCGAGAAGGTGTCAGCATCAAGGAATTTGCCAAATTGATGTTAATAGCCTCAAACAGATACAACGACTTGCGCGACGATAAAATCTCTAGCGAATTATGCGAAAAAACATTTGATATGATCGCCGAGAAAGCCAGACAAATAATCGCCTCAGAGCTAAAAGCATCTTTAAAATAGGAGCATGATAGATGAAAGAAGCAACAAAACTTAACATTCTTCTAAGCAGAAGCCATCTCAATACAATTTTTCAACAAGCGATAGAGACCGGCCTAGATAATGCAGATGTGGAGATGCCTGCACTACTGAGAGAGAAGATTTCAATTATATTGTTGAAATCGCTTAACAATTTTGATGAGAAAAAACCTGATTTTCTTTTTATAAGCAGAGTTCTAGGACACTTTAAAATAGATTTAGAGAACGCAACACTTTCATCAGAAGTCGGCGACAGAAACGAAAAAATAATAAAAAGCATCCGTAAGGAAGTGCTAAAGCTGGTTTAAACAGCCCGCACCTTTTGCTGAACACGCTCGGAATCCAGCTTATTTAAACAGTGCCGAGATTGAACGCTCCTCATAGATGCGCTGGATAGCCTCCCCTATTAAAGGCGCGACAGAGAGTTGATGCACAGACTGTGATACACGTACGGCCTCGGTTGCCGCTATTGAGTCTGTGATAACAAGCTGAGTTATAGAAGAAGCGGAAATACGTGCGACAGCCCCGCCAGATAAAACACCATGAACGACATAGGCATAAACATCTGTTGCGCCGTGCTCTCTGAGCGCTGTCGCGGCATTACAAAGCGTTCCACCTGAATCAACTATATCATCAATCAGTATACAAACGCGGTCTTTTACGTCACCGATAACGTGCATAACCTCGGACACGCCCGCCTGTTCACGGCGTTTATCGATAATCGCCAGATCCGCATCGATACGTTTTGCTAATGCCCGTGTACGGACAACACCGCCCACATCAGGCGATACCAAGCATAGCTTTTGCCCTTTATGCTTGGCTTTAATGCGCTCTTCGATATCCGGTATAAAAACAGGTGCGACAATCAAATTATCCAATGGGATGTCAAAAAATCCCTGTATCTGACCTGCGTGTAACTCCATCGTCAAGACGCGATCAGCACCCGCCTCGGTAATAAGATTGGCAACGAGCTTTGCTGAAATCGGTGATCTCGGTCCTGTTTTGCGGTCCTGTCTCGCATAGCCGTAATAAGGCACGACAGCCGTAATACGCTTCGCCGAGGCACGACGCAAAGCATCAATAGTAACCAAAAGCTCCATCAAATTGTCATTGGCAGGATAAGATGTACTTTGCACGACAAAGACATCCTCGCCACGGATATTTTCCAAAATCTCAACAAATATCTCCATATCGGAAAAGCGGCGAATACTCGCCTTGCATAAAGGCGCATTTAAATATGCCGATATTGCCTCAGCCAAACCACGATTGGAATTACAGCTTATTATTTTCATTCCATCCTCCCATTAATTTTCCCTGTTGCGTCCAAACATTAAGGGGAAGATACGCGATTGGCAAGGGAATCATCCAATCATAGCCACAGATATTTGCCGTCCGTAATCCGCCTCGGCGCGATGAGTTGCACGGCGGTAACTGTAGTAACTTTCCTCATTTGCGTAAGTATCTATATCACTTAAGCGAATATGCTGAACACCTTTTGCGGCAAGGCGAGACGCCGCATAACCGGGAAGGTCAAACAGATAATACCCATCTTTTTTCGCCTCTCTAAAAAAGCGTTCATTTTCTCCGTCCTGTTCCAAGAAGCGTTTAAGAAAATCCGCACCGACTTCATAAGACGCCTGTAAAATACAAGGGCCGACTACTGCGTAAATAGATGAAAGCTCAACGTCTAAGGCCTGCATTTTCTCAACCGTTGCCTCCAATACACCCTTAAAAGCGCCTCCCCATCCTGCATGAGCAGCAGCCACGACAGGTGCGCCGTCATATGCCTTTTGCCCCGAAAATAGAACTGGCGCGCAATCCGCGCTTAAAACACCGAGTGCAAGACCGGGTTTATCCGTCACCATTGCATCTGCCTTAGGCCTATCATCCAAATCCCACACTGCATCAACATAGAGACACTCTGCTGAATGGATTTGATGCAAGGTCAAAAGGTTCTCGGGCAGGCAACTCAAACTTGCAGCAACGCGTCTTAAGTTTTGCCTTACATCTTCAGGTGCATCATCGGAACCACGACCACAATTCAGACTATTATAAAGGCCAGAACTCACGCCACCTTCTCGTCCAAAGAAACGTAATGTAATCTTATTCTCATCCATAGTCGTATCTACTCAAACCCCGTTAAACTATCAAAATCATTGGAGCAAAAACCAAAGACTTTGAAAAGTTTACCCATCTGTGTATCTGAGACAAGTCTTTCAAACCCGCGTTCGAGCTGAATAAATTGCTCTGGCGTTGTCTTCGTTTTCAACGCACCGATACGATGCGTGATGCCAAGCCTCTGTAAGAACACGCTTTGGCTTGTCGTAAAAGACTTTGTACCTTGCAAGCAATCCACCAAAGCACCGAAATCAATATGTGAGGTGATATCGGCCTCACCCAGAAAATCAAAAACACCACATTTCTTGTGATCTTTCACAGCCTGCAAAGTCTCACCCGCGCTTGAGCGCAGATGTCCATAATCAATAAACAGTCCTGCCCCACCCTGCGACGTCACAAGGTCGGCACAGCTGCGGATAAAGTTTTCTCGTTGCGGTGACACTTCGAAAATCTGACCAGCCATGCAAGCACTCACATTCAGCTCAACGACACTGTCGCGCAATCCAAAGTGAAACCCCTGCTCTTCTGACCAGCCGATAACACGTTCCATCCAGCGGCCATCTGTTGTTTTTTGATATTGGCGCATTGGTAAGGCGTCCAAAAACTCATTGCCGACAATAAGGACGGGAATCTCAGGTACAAATTCCGCCAAACTATCAATCCAGCATATATCGCCAAGCCACACAGTTTCCAGAGCTTGTCTCTGCCTCTCACGCATAGCAGAGCTTGCCTCAAGCAACGTCACAGACAACGCTTGATGAAACCCAGATATGTGACGCGTTGCACGCAAAATATCGGCCATCAATGTGCCGCGACCAGGGCCGCATTCCAGCAAAGCAATGGATGGAGACTGCCCCATTTTAATCCAGCAATCCGCAAGCCATATCCCTATCATCTCACCAAAAAGCTGTGATATCTCGGGGCTGGTGATGAAATCACCTTCCGCACCAATAGCAGGGTTCTTGGCATAGTAGTAAGATACGGCCGCCTCCATAAAACGATCCACGCCAATCGGCCCGTGATTTTGGATTTGCCTTATCAGGGTGTCTTTAAGTTGCATGGCGCTTTCGCACCCAAAAAACAAGAATACCGCCAAGCGCAAACATCGGCAGACATAAAATCTGTCCCATCGTCAAATGCCCCAGAATAAAACCAAGCTGCGGATCTGGCGAACGTACATATTCAATGAGGAAACGGAATATGGCGTAGCCCATCAAAAAGCCCCCGGTCACAAGTCCAGGACGCCGCCTGATCTCTGGGCGATGGTAAGCAAAAGCAAGCACAGCAAACAATACCAGCCCTTCCAACAGGGCTTCGTATAGCTGGCTCGGATGGCGAGGATAATTATCCGGCGCAGTCGGGAAAGCCATCCCCCAAGGCAAGGTCGTAACACGCCCGTAAAGTTCGGCATTAATGAAATTGGCAATGCGACCAAAAAACAACCCGATCGGCGCGACAACAGCAACAATATCGCTAACCTGAAAAAACGGTATCTTCATACGCAAGGAGTAAAGCAACATAGAAAGGCCAGCCCCGATCAAACCGCCATGAAAGGCCATTCCCCCCTCCCATAACCTCAAGACATCCGCAGGACGCTCCATATAGTAATCAAGATTATAAAACACGACATAGCCAAAACGTCCGCCTAAAATCACACCAAGGACGATCCATGTCAGCAAGTCATCCAGATCATCCTTATTGGGGCGGCGCGATGGCTCTTGCTCACTCATCCGCCGTGCAAAAGCCCAGCCCAGAAGAAACCCTGCCAAATATGCCAGAGCGTACCAACGTATCTCCAGCGGTCCGATGCTCAGTGCAACCGGATCAATTTGAGGAAACGTCATAGCCATAAAGACAAACCCCTAAAGATATTGGTCACTTTGTGACGCATATTTTTGTATGTAATCCATCACACCATCTTCTAGTGATGTGAAAGGCTTATCGTAGCCCGCCTTTTTCAGCTTATCCATATCTGCCTGAGTGAAATACTGGTATTTATCTTTTAGAACCTCCGGCATATCAATGTACTGGATTTTAGGGTCTTTACCCGCTGCCTTAAATGTCGCAACAGCCAGATCTTTAAAAGAACGCGCCTCGCCGGTTCCGATATTGTACAAACCGCTCACATTTTTATTTTCCAAGAGCCATAACATGACATCAACACAGTCTCTTACATAGACGAAGTCTCTTAACTGGCCACCATCTTCATAATCAGGGTGATGTGATTTAAACAGCTTTGCACTCGCACCAAGAGCCACTTGCGGATAAAGCTTTGATATCACGCTCATTTGCTCGCCCTTATGGTATTCATTCGGGCCATAGACATTAAAGAATTTCAGACCGGCCCATTGTGGTGGGACAGGCTCGCTCGTCTTGCCGTCTTGAGAACTTATAATCCGTGCAATACGGCGATCGAATAAATGCTTGCTCCAGCCATATGGATTTAGCGGCCGCAATTTCGAAAGTTCTTCGGGGGTTTGAAAGTCTGTGAAACCTTCATGACCATCCCCGTATGTCGCCGCAGAAGAGGCATAAATAAAGCGAACATCATGCGCTGCGCAGAATTTCCAAAGATTTCGAGACAAGACAAAATTCGTATCAATAACGAGGTCAGAGTCATATTCCGTGGTCGAGGATATAGCGCCCATATGGAATATTGCGTC
>CAXGMH010000049.1:0-16767 GCA_964010795.1 uncultured Alphaproteobacteria bacterium | reverse complement strand
ATTTCTCAGTCAACAGCTTCGCCTTTGACTTACCAAAGCCGAGCGCTCCGCCGCCGCCGCGACCTTGCATCTGGCGCATAAAGAAAATCCACACAGCAATAAACAGCAGCATCGGAAACCATGACAACAGCATCCCAAGCGCAGAAATCTGGCCTGAATCATCCTGCTCAGCCTCTATGCGCACACCCGTGCCGTCCAGTCGCTCGACAACATTTTCACCATTCGGAATAACGGTTTTAAAAGCTTCCCCGCTTGAAAGCGTGCCATTGATCGTTTGACCGCTAATGGTCACATCAGAAATATTTCCGCCACGGGCGTAATTCATAAACTCGCTATAAGCAAGTTTCATGTTTGCATTTGTTCCGGCTCCTGACTGCTGGAAAACATTCATCAAGAAAGCAATAACCAGCAAGATACCAATCCAGACGACAATATTTTTGAAGAAATTATTCACGTATGTTCCTGTCTTTTCTATGTTCTCCCTTTAAAATAAGGGTTTTTTATATCAGGGCAAGGAAAAACGGCGGATAAAATGCAGGAAAGTGACGACAAAAGCCTGTGAGATTAAACAGCCCGTTCCCGCTCAAGATAGATGCGGTTTTCCGTGATTGAACGCGACCATAAAAGTTTGAAAAAACTCTGCCGCGGAAACGCTGCATCAGCCTTCAAATCAGCAACGATTGCTTCAATTTTCTCCAGTGACGGTGGATATGCACTATTCTGATTTAAACGTTTAGCAAGAGCAGACAACACCCTGATTTTTATATCATCCGGCAACTCAATCCATGATTGATAAGGAACGGATACGCCCCTCGTCTCATCACGCATATGTCGATCAATAAAATCATCACGCCATTGATCCAGCGCCTCTCTTGCCCGAGACAATCGCTCGGCAGTTGCGGCAAGCCTTTTATTACTCAAGCCCTCAGCTTCCAAAAGCGCACGCCCATCTCGAAGACGCGGCCTCTGGTAATTAAGGTTCTTATTGCTTGGGTCTTCATTCCAGACCACCCCGAGAGAACGACAATACGCCTCACAAACAGAATGCGGAAATGACAATAAAGGTCTGTAAACAAAAGAATTATCATCAGCCTTAGACTGAATTTGCATTGCGGCCAGACCGTCAAGCCCACTTCCAGCGCAAAGACGAATGAGAAATGTTTCTGCCTGATCGTCCGCATGATGCGCAACAAACAAAGCCCGCGCCTTATGAGCAGCCATCCAGTTTTGCATAAGCGCATAGCGTGCCGTGCGCGCTTGCTCCTGAATACGGCTATCCGGCTTATCCCCTTGCCATGCAAGCGCGACAAAACGTGTATTCGGCCACACTTCCACGATCGAGCGTAAATGCGCTTCCTCCTCATCCGCCTCGGCGCGCAAGCCATGATTGACGTGAAGCACCACAATTTCAGGGCCTTGCTGGCGCTGCTTTCTCCATGACATCAAGAGATGTGCCAACGCCATAGAGTCAGCGCCACCGGACACAGCCACACATAAATGCGCATGACCATCGAGCTGATGCGTTATGATAAAATCAGAGATATGCTGTAAAAGTAAGGCTGGCTCCGTGTGCATCGCGCCTATGAACAACCCAAGCGCTCACGCTCTTGATCGGCTCTTTTGCGGATCGGCGTCGGCGCATCCGGTACCGTGCGACGCAATTCGGAAAGTGTAACACACGCCTGCTCTGTCTGACCAAGATTACTCAGTGATAAAGCCAACTTCAGAAGGTTATCCGCCTGTTTTGCCGACCCGGGATAGTCACGATAACCTTGCGCGAAACCACGAGCGGCCTCTTGGTAATCACCGCGAACATAATATGTTTCAGACAGCCAATATCTGGCATTCGCTTCCAAAGCGTGACCGGGATAAGCATCTAAAAAGGCACGGAAAGCATCTGATGCCTCGGCATAGCGCCCCGCTCTTAACTGTGAAAAGGCCGCCTCATAATCGCGCATAGCCGCCGAAGGCTGTTCATCAAGCTGCCCCAGACTTTGCATTCCTGAGACGTCCGAAGGCTCTGCAAGTTCAGGCTCAACGGGAGCCTCTGGAGCGGCAGGAGTATTCGTCGTAACAGGCTGCTGCACAGCTTGCGGCTGTGGCGGCAAACCTGATTGCGGCTGGGTATCGGTTGCCACAGCGTCCTGCTCGTTATTATTCAATCCGACCGGCGCTCCGCCTGTCACCTCGACACGTTGCGCAGAACCGCGACCGAGTTGAGCATTACCTTCAGCTAAAGAGCTACGCATCGTACTGACCGCTTGCTCAAGATCTTGAAAACGAAGATTGCTGTCCGCACGAAAACTTTCAAGCTCCCCCATCATCTGGTTCACCTGAAAGCCCTGCTCTTCTATCTGCCCCGTCAGGTTTTGCAACTGGCTCTCAAGCTCTGACAAGCGCACCTGAATCTCGCCTGCATTGGCTGGTCTGGAAATCTGCATCCCCGACCCCTGCTGACCTGACGCAGCCGCAGCACCACCTTGCCCACGAAACATCGCATCATTGAGCGTCTCAATTTCGTTTTCAATACGACTCAAACGATTATATAAATCCTGATTTTGCGCCAATGCCAAAGGAGCCATCGCCATATCCGCCAGCGTAAGAACCGCCAACGCGCCACCGAATAACAAACTTTTAGAGTTCATAAATGGTCGCATAGTAAGTACTCCTTTTAACCTTTGCATTGACGGCCGCAAAGCCTGATCTGCTTAAATTTACTCGATGATAGTCACAGCTCGGCGGTTTTGCGCCCATACCTGTGGGCCGGAACCCAGAACAGCAGGTTGCTCCTTACCGTATGAAATCGTACGAATACGACGCGCATCAACGCCCATTGCGATCAGGTAATTGCGTACTGCTGTCGCACGTCTGTCGCCAAGCGCTAAGTTATATTCACGCGTTCCGCGCTCATCCGCATGACCTTCGATTATAACCTGCGTTGATGGGTATTGTTGCAACCAGCGTGCCTGTAACTCAAGAACTTGCCTTGCCTCACCTGTTAAATCATGACGGTCATAACCAAAAAACACACGGTCACCGACATTAACAGCCAAGTCTTCTTGCGTTCCCGGATCTGGTGCATCCAGCTGCACGTCCTGGAAGTTTTGCCCTTGCCCATAGCCGTAATCCTGATCGCCCAAAGGCTGCCCCTGCAACGTCGTCTCGTTCAAACGTCCAACCTGCATCGCCTCATCCAATTGCGAGCCTTTATCCTGCTTTGATGAACAAGCACCAAGCAACATCGTCGCAAAAACAACAGCCAAAATTTTTCCGTTCAAGCGTTTCATCGGGTCTATCCTCCTTCAACCGTCATAATTAACGGCGCATTTCACTAAAAGATTACATTGTCCTATACGAAAAACAAGTGGGACAGCAAAACTATCCAAAAAAAGCGTCGTGCCACGCACCTTTAATGTAAAGTCGTGCGCAGCTCCATCAAGAACGCCTCGATTTCAAAGCGCTCTTGCGGCGAAAGCCCGGACGCAAGATAAGCTTCCAAAGCCTTAATCGCTGCCTGGCGCTGATCCAGCCGTGCAAGCAAAACGCCTTCATCAAGGAAAAAACGCGGCTCATCGGGCACAACGTGGCGCATTTGCTGAACAACACTTAAAGCATCATCGTAGGCCTCCATTTCAATGAGGCGGAGCTTCAAATTATTCTGTAAGCGCACCAACACGTCGCGTCTGGAAACCGGATTATAATAATCGGCTGAAAGCTCGGCATTTTCACCCAAAAACTTCTTCACAAGACCACGCAGATCCGGTGCGCCCAGAACCTTCACATGATCGAACGGGTCAAGAATTCGTCTCTCTGCCCCTTCGCTCAGGCGTATCATAAAATGCGCAGGAAAATTAAGCCCCTCGGCCTGCCAGCCCTGTGCCTGCGCCGCAGCGATATACAAAATCGAGATCGCGACAGGCAATCCTTTACGGCGGTCAATAACCTGTAACATATTGCAATTATCAAGGGAGTCATAACTTTCACGATCACCGTCATAGCCCAACTCATCATGTATGACGTGTTTAAGCGCCGCGATCTTTGTATCAAGATCATCCTCTGCCCCTGCCTCAAGCAGTTCTTTATAACGCTTAGCCACACAGGCATAGAGCTTTTCGATGTGAACCAGATAGCGCTGTAGATGGCGCTCGGGATAAGCGCGCGCGCTCAAAGCGACTGCGGCCTTAGCCAGATCAATATCATCATCGGAAAGTTTCGAAAGCGAATCAAGATAGCTTTGCGCGTCGTCTTTGGTCATATCGTGCAATATTCAGTTCAGTTTATACTTGTTTTATAAAAATAGATTTAATCCAGCGTCTCCCGCGTCACAGAAGACGGAGATGAACCGGATTGTGCGGGCTCAGACGAAGAATTAGACGGTAAAGGCTGTGCCTCCACCTTAACATCAGGAACGGCGCCACGATGGCCATCCTGACCAGACAGCTTCACATAGCTGACAACCTGCCGTACTCCCGGGATTGTACGGGCGATCTCGACCACACGGTTAAGCTCTGCCTGAGACTGGGCGACCCCCATCAGATAGACAGCACCTTGCACGCTGACAATCGAGTAATTGAGTGACTGCACATCACGGTCAAGCGTGATCTTTGTGCGCAGCCTTGTCGCAATGACGTTATCTTTGACAAAGCCGGAAATGCCTTCGCTATTGGCCACTTGTATCTCGTTGATAACGTGCTCGACACCTTCAACCGTCCATACAAGACGAATAGCTTCAACACGGTGTTGCGGGTCTTGCACCACGCCAGTGACCAGAACACGCCCCTGATTAACATCAAGGTTAAGCTTTGCAAATGTTTCAAGGTTATATTTAAACCATTTATCATTGATCTCGGCAGCGATATGCGCGTCACGCAGGCTTTGTTTAATACCGCCCTCACGCACGGCTGCAACGCCAGTCAACGCGCCGGCACCGGTTGCAACACCAATAGGTGAACACCCTTGAACTCCAGCCAGTGTTAAAGCTGCCAAAGAAACCGAAACCATGATCTTGTTCAAACCGCGCATATCCTATCCTTTTGTTTATTGCAAAAAACCGATTGTGAACGCGTCACTCTTTATGCGCAGGCAGAAAGCCTTAAAAAGCGACTCGAATATGCTTTAAAGATACAGGAGGTCGGACAAGAACAACATCGAAAGAGCACTCCACCCCCAAGAGATCTGGGGATTGTTGTAAAAAACGCTCCGCCGCACTGCGTATCCGCGCCTGTGATCTAGGCGTAACGGCCTCCAAAGCCTCCGTATCATCCGCAGCCGAGACACTGCGCGTCTTAACCTCAACAAAAACGACAGCTGCGGGTTTACCAAGCCAGCCCTTACCGACAATCAAATCGATCTCGCCGCCCTTGGTTTTGTAGCGTCGCGCCATAATACGGTAACCTTTCACCATGAAGTAGGCCGCAGCCAGCCACTCGCCCCAAAGGCCGCGACGATAGCTGTGTGAACGACCGCCTCCTACGCTCACGCACCGCTCTCCTTAAGAGATAGAGCCTGATTATAAAGCTGTTTCTTGGGAAGGTCCATTTTATCGCGCATAATATTGACAGCATCTTTGACTGTGTGATCCTTCAAAAGCAAGCGCAGCTGCGCCTCGATATCCTCATCTGCGTCATCTTTCTGGCTCGCTCCGCCAATCACAAGGACGATCTCCCCCTTCACAACCATGCCTGTTTCGATTTGCCGTAAAATCTCAGATGCTGTTGCAGTAATTGTTGTTTCATAAAGCTTGCTTAACTCACGCGCGAGACAAATCGGCCGCTCCCCCAAGATCGCATTGATATCCGCCAGAGACTCCTGAATGCGCTGCGCCGTTTCGAATACAATTTGTGAGCCGGCGAGCGGTTTGATCTGAGCCAGCTTATCTTGCCTGGCCTTTGTCTTGGCTGGTAAAAAACCATGAAAGGAAAAGCTGTCACTCGGCAATCCTGATAATTGCAAAGCCGTTAGCACAGATGAGCCGCCCGGCAATGCCGTCACAGGCAGCCCCTGCTCCATCACATCACGCACCAGCTTATAACCCGGATCAGCAATTAAAGGCAGCCCCGCGTCACTTATTAAGGCAACCACCTTCGCATCCCTTAAAGCCGCAATAATTGTGGCGCGAACACTCTCATCACTATGGTCATGATAAGGCAAAAGCTTAGGCGGTTTCAGACCATAAGCCTTGAACAACTTCCCGCTTACACGTTTATCTTCGCACAAGACAAGATCGGCTGCTTTTAGCACATCAAGACTACGCAGGGTCATGTCACGCAAATGCCCGATCGGAGTCGGCACAAGATAAAGTCCCGATTTAGGTGAAAAGGGTTCTGGCCAAAGGCTGTTTTCTTGGGTAATGTTCATAAAAAAGAAGTCTAGCGAAAACCGCATTTAAAGCAAGGATGATAACGAATGACGCTTTCTGTTTCACTATCAACACGCAATCGTTTCTGTGCGAGCATTCTTTTGCTCTGCTTCGTTCTCATCTTACAAGGCTGCGCCGGTACGACAGGATCGCCATGGGACAGAGGCGGATTCGAGCGCAGCGCTGAAAACCCGCCACGCACCCTGCAACCGCAATACCGCAAGGCCGAGACACAGCCTGCAATCCGCTCTTACGAAGATTATTTGCGCAGCCTAATGGCACAAGACACAGCTGAAGCGACAACAGCGTCACGAGGTGCTCAGGAACAGGGACAAGCTCCCTATATGCCCATCGAAGGCGAACGAAGCGGCCGCATTGCCCCTCGCACAGACCAAATGGCAGGACAAATGAGCGAGACAGCTTATCGTCAGCAAGACAATCTCTTCTCCAATTTCGACCAGCCCTCCTCCGGCGTCACTCCAAGACTTGGATTTGAGACAGCACAAAGCGCAGGCTTTGCTGCGCCCCAGCCAACCAAAGTTGCACTCTTGCTTCCCTTAAGCGGTGATAACGGGCTGATCGGTCAGGCTATGCTAAACGCCGCTCAACTGGCCTTATTTGATATCGGACGTGGACAATTCACTCTCCTGCCAAAAGACACAGCCTCTACCAGGCAAGGTGCGCGAATGGCTGCGCAAGAAGCCATCGATGAAGGTGCTGAGCTGATCTTAGGCCCTCTTTTTGCTGATGGGGTCAAGGCAATCGCGCCATTGGTCAACCGCCACAACATTATGAATATTGCCTTTTCAACAGATTGGACCGTCGCCAAAGGCAACAGCTTTGTTATGGGGATTTTGCCCTTTGCCCAAGTCGAGCGCGTTACCAATTATGTGACACAATCACATGACATTCGCGAATTCGGCCTTATCGCGCCGCGCACCCCTTACGGCAATATCACAGCAGCCAGCTTTGACCGTGCCGTACGCAACAATGATGCCGCTGTAGTTAAGACCATGCGCTACTCTCCACTCGAAGATAATATCACAGAGCAAATGCGGGCATTCTTTGAGTATGACCGCCGCAAAGACGCCTATGATTTACGTATGGAAGAGCTGACCCTGCTAGTTGAGGGCGATAAAGAAAACCCCGATGCGCCTACTCCCAATCCTGATCCTGAAACACTTGAAGAATATCAAAGACTATCCACACGCAACACAGTCGGTGAGCTCCCCTTCAAAGCCCTTCTGGTGCCTGTCGGGGGTGAAGATGCACGTACGATCATTAACCTGATCCGCTATTATGATATCGAACCAGAGGATGTTCAACTTATGGGCACGGGTCTCTGGGATGATGTAGGCCTGACACGAGAAGCCGCGATGGAAGGCTCTGTCTTTGCAGCCCCCAGCCCCGAAGGTCGCCGTTCATTCGAGCGCCGCTACAACGAAGTCTACGGCAAGCGCCCACCACGCATCGCATCTCTTGCTTATGATGCAACCGCTCTTGCCGCCGTGCTGGCACAACGCGCCCGCCCCGGTGAATTTCCGTATAGCAAGCAAGCGCTACTTAATCCAAATGGCTTTGCAGGAATTGACGGTATCTTCCGCTTCCGTCGCGACGGCCTGATCGAGCGCGGCATGGCGATCCTTGCCTTTGAAAACGGAGAGATCGTGGTCAAAGACCCCGCGCCTGTGACATTCCAGCAAGTCTCGCAAACAGCAGGCCAAGGCCGGTATATCCAAAGCGGCTTTTAAATAAAGAATACTTAATCCTGATTAAGGCTTAAAGCTGAATAAGGAATTACAGCCCGATTGCGCAATCTTTGTCACTTACGCGGCGCTTAAACCCACGCTCAAAAATTTTTTTTTCAGCCCGCATACGCTCAATCATCGCGTTATAGATTTCTTGCGGAATATTAACATCGCAGCAGCTCTCAAGGCCCTTAAAGCCCGGGAAAGTATTGGCCTCACAAATTGTGTAGCCGTCATCAGTGAACAGCAGGTCAATCCCGGCAACCTGAATGTTCAAAACCTTGGCGGTTTCAATCGCCAGACGTTCCGCTTCGGCATCAGGCTTGAATTCGAGCACAGAACCACCCTGCGAGTAATTTGCCTTGAAGCCACCCGGCTTGGAGCGGCGCTCCATTGCGGCAACCACCTTACCGTCGATAACAAGCAAACGCAGGTCACGGCCTTTAGAGCTGGCCACAAATTTCTGAAAAATTAAAAGGATGTTCGGCTGCGTCTCACCGATCAAATCCATCAAATCATGAAAAGCGCTTTCATTTTCAATCAGGAACACACCCGTTCCGTTTACGCCCAGAAGTGTTTTAACAACAACCGGAAAACCGAGGTTTTCTTGCACCAGCTTCATATTCACCGGAAACTTAGCCAGCATCGTCTTGGGCGTTGGCAAGTTATATTCCGCCAAAATCTGGTGCGTGTGCATTTTATCTGCAACCGCCTCAATCGTAGCCGAGCCGTTAAAGACACGAACGCCCATGCGCTCAAGCTGGCGAATAACAGCGAGCGCAAAATACCCTGTTTCAATCACATATGTACGAGGCAAAACAAAGTCAGGAAGTTTATGCGGCTTACCGTCGATCAGAACCGTCTCTCTATTATCCTCGGTTACAACCAGATCAAATTGCTCAGGATTAAAGACCTCAACCTCGATGCCGAGTTGACGCCCCTCCGATATCAAACGGCGCACTTCATAGGCTTCGGCTGTAGAAGCTTCTACATCTTCGTTGAATAAAATCCAAACGCGCATCCCTATTACGCTCCCATTTCTTATTATTTTTCACATATAATACAAAAAGCTTTCGAAAAAAACAAATTCCGTGCTTTTCGCGAAAAGATGCGCACTTTGCCTTTTGAAACTGTTATTTGTCAAGCTTTGAAAATACGAGGCGGCAAAAAAGCTTAAAAACTATCCCCAAGAGTTTAAAACACCCGAATGCTTTTTTCTCTAAAACTACACATAACAAAAGTAAGCTCCATCCATGCCAAATATAGAGCCGATAACATATTCAAACAAAGGATCTGTCTGGTCCCGCCTATCGATCACCCTCATCGAATATATGACGGGGCGTTTCTGGATGGAGCGCAATTACCACAAAGCACTGCAAAAGCATGATGCAGAGTTAAAAGAGAACGCACATCGTCCGTTTTTTGAAACAGCGCTGGAACATATCAAGGTTCGAGCCAATATCACTCAGGGCTCTATCGAAAACATCCCCGAAAAGGGACCTATTGTTGTTGTCGCCAACCATCCCTTCGGGATTGTAGACGGCTTGATTTTAAACCAGCTGATGCATTCCAGACGTCAGGATTATTACATCCTGACCAACGAGGTTCTGCTCAAAGCAGACCGTATGGTTAAGTGGCTGTTGCCGATCGATGACAGCGAAACCCCCGAAGGCACAGCGAAAAACCGCAGCTCGATCCTGAAATCGATGCATCATCTCAAACAAGGTGGTGCGTTATGCGTCTTTCCCGCAGGTCGCCTCGCACGACCGCTAAGCTGGCTGGGCCCTTTTGAAGACCGCCCTTGGCAACCACTCACGGCGCATTTCCTGACTCGCGTAAAAGCCGGCAAAGATAATCCCGCTCCAACTCTGGTGCCGATCTATTTTGAAGGATCGAACTCACTCTTGTTCCGCATTGCTGCGATGTTCAAGATGTTCACCATAACGCGCTCTTTGGTCATTCACGAATGCATGAACAAACAAAATAAGGAAATCGGCGTACGCATCGGGCAACCAATCCCGCCTGAGGCCATCCCTAAAGATTTACCGCATGAAGAACTGGCCGCATGGATGCGCGAGACAACTCTTGCGCTTGGGGAGAACACAGCTCAAGGGAAAATTGCCTCACAAGCGAAGGGTGACAAACCAATGAAGATGAGCTACGCTTCCAAACATGGATATTGAGCAAAAAATTTCCGAATATCTGGCGCACGCTACAGACTATGCCACAGCCAATATTTTATCCGCGAATGCACTGATTGAACTCGCCATTATTCTGGCGTGTCTTGTCGCTGGCTTTTTCGCAAGAGCCAGTATTGCCCCTGCTTTAAAAACATGGATTGGCACGCTCTCTCTACCGTGGCGATTCCAAATTATCGCGCAAAACCTGACGAAACTTATCTTTCATGTCACTGCCCTGATACTGCTTGGGCTTGCCAGCCTCATTACCAATATCGAGACGCTCGCCTTTGACACCAGCTTTATTGCACCGATCAGCAAACTCCTCGCTGCATGGGTGTTTATCAAGATTGTATCTCAATTCATTGCCAACACATTCCTCCGCGGCATCGTCTCTTTCAGTGTTTGGGTTATTGCTGCTCTTTCCATTTTAGGGGTATTGGATGATACGGTTTCCGCCCTGGATGCGCTTGGCTTTCAAATAGGCGATTTCCGCCTTTCTATATTATCGATATTACAGTCTCTGATCGGTATCATTCTGTTTGTCTCGATCGCAATTTTCATCAGCAATTTAATTGAGCGAAAACTGACCAAATCCACAGAGATATCACCATCCGCACAAGTGCTTATATCCAAGGTCATCAAATTCACCTTTATTACTATCGCCATCCTTGTCGGAATAACAAGCGCAGGCATTGACCTGTCTGTCTTGGCCGTCTTTGGTGGTGCGCTTGGTCTTGGTCTTGGTTTCGGTTTGCAAACAGGTGTCTCCAACCTCTTTAGCGGTATGCTCCTCTTGCTCGACCGATCTATTAAACCCGGCGACATTATCGAGATGCAAAACGGTACATTCGGCTGGGTCGAGCATATGAATGCGCGTTACACCAACATCGTAACCCGTGACAATAAGTCTTATCTCGTTCCGAATGAGGATCTTATCACCCAGCGTGTGGTGAACTGGTCACATGGCGACACTCTTGTCAGATTAGAAGTCGAATTTGGCGTTCATTACGACAGCGATCCACATCTGGTTCGCAAGATTGCCGCCGAGGCCGCAACACAGCCTAAACGTGTTTCAAGCCTGAAAGAGCCAGTCTGCCACTTAACCGAATTCGGCGACAGCTCTCTTAACTTCAAACTTCGCTTCTGGATCACAGACGCCCAAGAAGGTGTCACCAATATCCGCGGGCAAGTCATGCTCGCGCTGTGGGACAAGTTCAAAGAAAACAACATCCAAATCCCCTATCCGCACCGCGAGGTCTTTGTCCACAAAACAGATTAAACTCATGAAATAACTGGAACTTTATCCAGAGCATTTAACCCTATCTTAAAACTATCCCCCCTATACTTATATTTTACGCGAGTGTGTTAAATATGGGTGATGCAGGGTTGTCTTTTATACTTATTCAATCAATAGGGTTTATTGGCTATATCATCTATAGCTATTCCTCTTATATAAAAACATCCGAAAAGATAGCTATAGCCGAAGCGGTCGGATGCTCTATCATTGCGCTACAAACCCTTTTGCTTGGCTCACTTACCGGAGCTGCAGGTAATCTAGTTTATATTTACGTTGCCTTCATAATACAGTTCATTGCCCCTAAGGTTAACGACACTCAATACAAAGGTCTCATTTTATCTTCTCTTGTGGGTATATATGGGCTTGCTGCCTTCAATTGGCAGGGAGACGCACTACAAATTCTGGCCCTTACAGCAACAAGCTTATTTGTGCTTGGACGTGCTCAGAAAAACCTGCGTATTTTCAGAGGATTTGCCCTCGCCTCTGTTGTCTTTTGGTTAACTTTTAATGTGTTACTGGGTTCAATTCCTGCACTTATATTTTTGACTTACTATGCCTATGGCCATGTAAAAGCTTTGTTTTTTGCAGAGTTGTCGGTTTTTGACATTGCGCAGCGCGCCAGCTTATATCTGGCAAGCCGTTTTGTGCTACAAGCAAGCGAATAAGAAAACCCCTCTCTTAATAAAAAGAAAGGGGTCTCAGGGAGATTTATTCAAATTTGCAAGCTTTGATTAGGCTGCTTCTGCTTGTGCCTGAGCGCCGAGTGCCGCTTCGCCATCCAGAGTTGCAGCAACAGCATGAACAACAGAAGCCACGCGAACAGCTGTCTGAATTTGTTCTTTGGACATACCAGCCTTTAAAAGTTGTGCTTCATGGGCATCAATACACATACCGCAACCATTAATCGCGGACACAGCCAATGACCAAAGCTCAAACGCTTCTTTATCGACACCTGGGTTACCGATGACATTCATGCGCAGTTTCGCCTGCATCGTCTGGTAATCTTTATTCGATGCGATATGCACAAAGCGATAATAGATATTGTTCATACCCATAATAGCTGCCGCGGCCTTTGCTCCGTTCATGTCGTCATCTGAAAGGTTTTGCGCAGCATCAGCAGCGATATCGGCAATCACAGTTTCATTACGGCTTGCAATCGCCGAAGCCAGAAATGTGCCCCAAAGCTGCATCTGGTTCAAAGTTTCATCATTGGCCAGAGATGACAGATTCAGTTTCAGGTCCTTGGCATATTCAGGCAATCTGTTTTTCAAAATATCAATAGACATTGTAATATTCTCCTATGAGATCAAATTTTAGTTAAAAAAAGGGTGGCGGGTTGCTGTCTCACCGCCACCCTAAAACTGTTAAATCCAGTAATTAAGCGGCTTTTGCTACTTCTGCTGGATCAATTGTTTCACCACCAACTGGACGGTTACATGGGCAAAGCTCGTCGCTTTGTAGTGCATCAAGGATACGCAGTGTTTCTTTCGGGTTACGGCCGACATTCAAACCGTTAACAGAAACGTGCTGGATCACACCATGCGGGTCAACAATGTATGTTGCGCGGTAAGCAACTCCGCTGTCTTCACGGATACCAAGCTGGTCAACCAAGTCACCGCGTGTATCGGCAAATGACCACTGGTTCAATTCATTGAGATCCGGGTGCTCACGGCGCCATGCCAGCTTACAGAACTCGTTATCTGTAGAACCGCCCAAAACAACTGCATCACGATCGGAAAACTCTTCATCAAGCTTTGCGAACTCGACGATTTCAGTCGGGCACACAAATGTGAAATCTTTTGGGTAAAAGAAAAAGACTTTCCACTTACCTTCAAAGCTGTCTTCTGTCAGTGTTTCAAACGCGCTCACGCCGTTTTCTTCATGGCGCATGAATTTTGGCTTCACACCAACAACTTCAAATTCCGGGAACTGGTCTCCAATACCTAACATCATAATCACTCCTTTTTCTTTATGTGATGTATTCTTCGTTACTAACGCAATCATATATGCCAGCTTACTAAAGAGAAGGCCAACAAGTAATTTTTATCTCATATATCGGATATTTTAATAGACAGAAATGCTCGCATTCGCTATTTTCGATACATGAACAATTACCCGTCACTTAGACAACTGCAATATTTCATTGCGCTTGCAGACACTTTGTCCTTCTCCAAGGCCGCAGAGCGCTGTTTCGTAACGCAGTCAACATTGAGCGCAGGGATCAAAGAGCTTGAACTGATTCTCGGTGCAAAACTCGTTGAGCGGTCATCACGCCACGTGTTCCTCACGCCATTAGGCAAAGTCTTTGAGGGTGAAGCCAAAGACTTGCTCAATCACGCAGAGACCATGATGGCACGCCTTCGCGGAGAAGAAGCTGCAATTTCCGGTCCAGTACGAATCGGCATCATTCCGACGATCGCCCCGTTCTACGCCTCCGATTTTTTCGAGACCATCAAAAAAGCCTTCGATCAGGTCACACCACTTTTATCAGAAGGCCTAAGCGACCAATGTCTGGAACGCTTGCGTCATGGCGAGATTGACCTCGCACTTATCGCCCTGCCATATAATACAAGCGGTTTCGAGACAGCGACACTGTTTTCAGACCCGTTTTACTTAGCCGCCCCCAAAGGCACGGTGCGAAAAAAGAACATCTCACTTGATGACCTTAATGACATGGACCTGCTTTTGCTCGAAGACGGGCATTGCCTCTCAGATCACGCTATTGGCGCGTGCCGTCTGCAACAACGTAAAAGCGACCAAAGGCATCGTCTTTCAAGCATGGGCAGCCTTCTATCACTCGCGGCACAAACAAACCGCATGACCCTTATCACAGATATGATGCGCCCCCTGATCGAACAACAAGGCCACCGTTTTGATATGATCCCGATCAAACCGGACGGCCCGGCGCGCGATATCGCTTTGATCTGGCGCAAAGGCAGCTTTGGCGCCAAGATCGCGGGAAAGCTGGTATAACGCCCTTATCTTCATAAAATATTTGCGCATAAATAAACGTTGTATTATATAAAGCGCATGACTTGGAAAATTGCAGCCTTTTATAAATTTGTCGCACTTGAAAATCTCCCTGAATGGCGAGAGAAAATACGTGCAGCCTGTAATGAATTCGGCGTCTGCGGAACGATCCTGCTCGCGCATGAGGGGATCAATTCGACATCTGCAGCTGCGCCGGAGAAAATGGATGCTTTTCTCGAATTCTTGAGATCCCAAACACCTTTTTCCGACCTTGAGGTCAAAATATCTTATGCAGATGAGAAACCCTTCAACCGCATGAAGGTTCGTCTCAAAAAAGAGATCGTGACCCTGCGCGACCCAAGAGCAAACCCGACCTGCCTCGTCGGACAGTATGTAACTGCCCAAGACTGGAACGAGTTAATCTCGGATCCTGAGGTTGTCGTAATTGATACGCGCAATGACTATGAATATAAAATCGGCACATTCAAAGGCGCGGTTAACCCTAAGACGGATAGCTTCGGTCAATTACCGGAATTTGTGCAAAAGCACCTCAATCCCGAGCGCCATAAAAAGGTAGCTATGTTTTGCACAGGCGGTATCCGCTGTGAGAAATCAACAAGCTATATGCTCGCCGAAGGCTTCGAAGAGGTTTACCACTTGCAAGGCGGCATCTTGAAGTATCTCGAAGATATTCCGGCCGACCAAAGCCTGTGGGAAGGCGAATGCTTTGTCTTTGATGATCGCGTCAGCGTCAAGCACGGGCTTGAGCAGGGCTCTTACACGCTGTGTTATGGATGTGGCGAGTTCTTATCCGCTGAGCAGCAAGCCCACCCTGACTATAAACCAGGCTTCCACTGTGAAAACTGCAAGGGAACACATTCAGATAAGCAGCTTAGATCATTGCAGGACAAACATAAGCACTATGCTGCCGTCCGCAAAGAAACAGCATAAAGTCTGCTTAAAAACTTGCTTACATTGGAAAACCTATGCGGCTGATAGAGCTGTCTTCTCTTGCGCTTTTGGTGCCGATGCCTCACGAGAAGCCGCTTTTTCCTGTTCTAGCAAGTCTTGAATAACTGCCATGCGTAAAGCCGCCCCCGTAAGCCCGTGATGCGCATCGACCCGCTGTGCTACGTCATTCATGGCCTTACTCAAACTCACGCTTGGTTTCGGCGCACTCTTTGCCTCGACCTTTGCTGCTTGCTCATGTTTTGTGCTGCTTTCCTCTGATGGATACTCACGCGCCAATTGCTCCAGCTTATCTGCATATGTCCTTTGCTGGGCTTGTGTCAAAACACCGCGAATACTTTCAGCAAGAGTTTGGTCTGCACCTATCCCGCCATTTTCAATTAAGCCACGGAAATCAATCCCTGTCGCAGGCGCGCCTTCACCGCCCTCACGGTCAAGAAACATATCAAGACGCTCATACATCTGTTCATCAACGATTGCCCCCAGACGCTCCAGCTTATCATATAAATCAGCATCGCCGTCCTGTCTTGCCGTCTCCATTGCCTCAGCCAATTCTGATTGAAATTCCTCGAAATTCTGGATATCGCTTTCTTGTGTATCGCTTTCGATCTCTTTGCGGCGCGCCTCACGCTCTTCCATCTGGCGGTCATTCGCTGCTTTAGCCAGTTCTTTCTCTATATCTGCAAAGCGCCGATCCAGTACCGCAAGTCTCTCATCCACATCGGCCAGTGTTTTAACACCAACACGTGGAGAGCCTTGAACCTCCATAGCTTCGCTCGCATTAATTTGCTCCGCAGCCTGCGCGTCCTGAGCCACACTCATAAAGCTTCCAGACCGCACATCGCTAAGAACCTGCCCTAATGGTTTCTGGCCATAACCGTATGTGGGCTGCCTCAATACAGCGCTTTTCTCTTCTGGCGAGAGCGAAGGGTCACTAATTGCCGCAATCATTTTCAAGAAGGCTACCTGACCATTCACACGTCTGGCTATAGCGTCCGCATCATCGGACAGACCTGTCTTTACCATAGCCGGCGGATAAACATCAGCGAGAATGCTGCTCAGAAACTTACGAGCCGTCTCTTTATCGCGAAAACCACCCATAGGGTCAGCCTCGTTATTGGCGCATTCCATTATATCATCCGCCAAACGGTCCATGAGTGCATCACCATCAAGCTCTGCCAGACCTTGCAAGCGATCATTGTGCTTTTCGCTTTGGGCAATATGCGACTGCACGCCTTCACGCTG
>CAXGMH010000048.1:0-16959 GCA_964010795.1 uncultured Alphaproteobacteria bacterium | reverse complement strand
GTTATCCGTACCTGTTCCGGCATCGTCTTTCCCGTTATCAACGGAGCCGTGATCACAAACACAATACCCATATTGTGTGCCCCAAGGGTCTACTTTAGTGGCGCCTACTGCTGCGGGGATAGCTCCACCGCCCGTTGGCCCACCCGCCCATGTGTCATAGGGGCGCGGTTCAATATCACCATCGCTATCGACATCACCTTCATTGGCGAGATTGACGACATCGACAACCATTATTTGTGCGGCCGAGATCATCTGGCTTTCGGCCATATTTTTGTTGTTTACTTGTGTCGCTGTGCGTAAAGGGCCTGTGATAATCTGCATTGTTGCGGCAGAGACGATCCCGACCATAGCGACGGCACCAAATAAAACAGTCGCAATGTTCCCTTTGTACAAATAGGTAGAGTTTCGCAGATGTGTCATTTTTGTCCCCAGGTCAGATCGGCCTTAATAAAATACTCCATTTAAAACTATAAGGGATTTTTCTTAAAATTTATATAAGGTTTTTACGCTTTTTATTGTTATCCGGCGCGGAAATACTGGATTGCTTTTGACCTGTCGAATAAGTGCAGGAGTGTTTTAAGCGCTTCTCCGCGTTCGCTACTGAGTTTAGGGTCCTTTTCGACCGTAAGGCGAGCATCATCACGCGCCATCTCGAGTAGTGAGCGGTGGTTCTCGAGGTCGGCCAGTCGCATCTCCGGCATTCCACTTTGTTTTGTTCCCAGAACATCGCCCATGCCACGTAGATCAAGGTCTTTTTCCGCCAGATAAAAACCGTCTTCGCTGTCTCGCATTACCTTTAGGCGTGCTTTTCCCGTCTCCGAGAGTTTGCCATAGAGTAAGAAACAATGCGATTGTGCTGATCCTCGACCAACGCGGCCGCGCAACTGGTGAAGCTGGGACAGGCCAAAACGCTCCGCGTGTTCGATCACCATGATTGTGGCTTCGGGTACATTGACGCCAACCTCTATGACGGTTGTGGCCACGAGGATATCAAGCTCTCCATTGGCAAAAGCGTTCATGGTTTTGTCTTTGTCTTCTGTTTTCATGCGGCCATGTACCAGTCCAATACGGTCGCCGAAAGCATCTTTGAGCGCCATATAGCGATCTTCGGCAGCAGCAAGGTCAATTTTCTCGGATTCCTCGACGAGAGGGCAAACCCAATAGACGCGGTTGCCTTCTGCGGTTTTACGCTTTAGCGATGCAGCAAGCTCGTCCACTCGGTCAAGGGAAAGCAATCTTGTATCTATGGGTTTTCGTCCTGGCGGTTTTTCATCAAGCCTTGAGACATCCATATCGCCGTATAAAGTCAAAGTAAGCGTGCGTGGAATAGGGGTCGCCGTCATGACCAGCGTATCGGCATCTGCACCCTTTTCGGAGAGCTGCATTCGTTGATGCACACCGAAGCGATGCTGTTCATCAATCACAGCCAGACCAAGATCGTGAAAAATGACGCTGTCTTGGAACAAAGCGTGGGTTCCGACTATGATTTGCGCGCTGCCATCGGCAATCTGAGAGAGTAACGCCTCTCTTGTTTTGCCTTTATCGCGCCCCGTCAAAGTGACTGTCTTGACACCGATTTGATCGCATAGCGTACCGATGCTTTGGGCGTGCTGTCGGGCAAGGATTTCGGTGGGTGCCATAATGGCTGCCTGAGCGCCGGTCTCAACGGCTTGAAGGGCAGCCATAAGGGCTACAATCGTCTTGCCGCTCCCGACATCGCCTTGGAGCAAACGCAGCATTTTCTTCGGCTCGCTCATATCGGCAAAGATAGCTTCAAGCGCACGCTCCTGTGCGCTGGTAAGGGTAAAGGGCAGGGCAGCCCTTAACTTGGCTCTTAGGTCGCCTGAGCCTGTGAGCTGTCGGCCATGTGTGGTTTTTGTGTGATGGCGCAGTAAGGCAAGTGCGAGCTGGCTGGAAAGCAGTTCGTCATAGGCAAGTCTTTGCCTTGCAGGATTGTCTGCGCTCAGTGCCGCTCCATCTTTCGGACGGTGAAGCTCTTGTATAGCCTGTTTCCAGTTCGGCCATTTTTGTTTGGTAAGCAAGGCATTATCTAGCCACTCAGGCAGGTCGGGCACTTGCTCAAGAGCGGCACTTATCGCTTTTGTCAGTGTTTTACCTGTTAAGCCTTGGGTCATGGGATAGACGGGCTCTATCTCCGGAATTTGGTCTTTTTCAGAAAGGGGCAGGATGTAATCAGGGTGTGTCATCTGTCTTTTGCCCTGATAATTCTCGATCCGTCCGCTGATGAGAACCTCTTCACCGATGGGAAGGATTTTCTGGATATAGTCGCGATGTGCATGAAAGAAGACAAGGGTAAGTACATGACCTGCATTGTCTTGGGTGTCTACGCGGTATGGAATGGAGCGTCTTGGATTAGGTGTGTGGCGCTCAACTTTTAAGACAAGACTGCCTGTCTGTCCTGCGGGCAGGTCGGTGATAGAGGCGGCAACTTTGCGGTTAATAATCTCGATAGGTTTGTGAAAAAGGAGATCACGTAAAGTCTCGCCACCGACCAGGCGCTCCAGATTTTTGGCCAGTTTCGGGCCGATCCCCGGCAATCCGCGCACCGAGCGGAACAGCGGATCAAGCACAAACGGTCTTTGTTTCGGTGATGTGGCCATACACTTTTATTGCATAGCTTTTGTTAAATGAGAATAGGGCAGGCTGTATTACTTTGGTGTTGCTCTTGGAAGCCCCGGTAGAATAGTCGCAACTGGTTGCAATTTTTTAATGAGCGTTTTGGCTGTTTCTTGTCCGCTTGCATCTGGAATGGCAGCATATTGCTTCGGTTCTAGCAGGTAGACAATGTTGCAACTTATTGATGTTTCTTGAAGATTTGTATCTGCAAATGTGATTGTAGATTTGCTGTCTTTTATATTTCTAGGCGGGATTTTTCCCACAAGATAGCCGATATTATCAAGGGGCACTATTGTTTCTATAATAATATCTAAACAGTGATGAGAAAACTCATCATGCAATGTAGCTACTTTGTCGCCCATTGTGTGAACAAAATCGCCCACGACAATCGCATCGTTCATGTAATCATTACGAATGTCAGGATCAGTGAAATAATTAATACCGCGTTTTTCGAAGTTTTTTATATGTTTTTCCAAGCGCAGGATGGCTTGTCGTGGGTAAAAACCCTCTACAACGTGGTCAGGCTTGATGATTGATGTGAAGTTTAATTTATCTGTTTTAGGGTCGAATCTTTTTTTATACCCCAAGCGCGCCGCATATTTTTCTCTTTCGATGTAGCGGTTGGCTTGGTGGATATAGACTTTGGTTGCAGCAATGCCTATATCTTTATGGGATATTGGAAACGATGTTTCTTCGAGGTCATCAAAATGATCGTTGAGCCCGTTGATGATATATGAAAACGTGCCGTCATCATTTTCTTTACCAAAAGCATCTCTGGTATAATGGGACATCTTAATTTCTAATGTGCCCATTTCATGCATGAACTGTTTTGCCTTGATGAGTTGGTTGACGTATTTCATTTTTGCCAAGAGAGTAGCTAAAACACCTAGCGGCGGGTATGGTTCCAGTGATTCTTCTTTGTCGAGAGCCGGAATTGTCAAGGGGTTAGCGCTAAAGGTTTCATAATCGTCAGGAAATGTTACTTCTATGCCTTCTTTGTTGGGCTGAATTGTGACATTTGCTTCAAACACTTCCAAAGCGTTATAGATAAGCGTGCTTTCCATGTATTTTTCAGCACGGATAATCTCGCCTAGTTTCTCAGCAATGTCATATATATTTTCGATATTTGTAATGTCATTCAATAAGTAAGGATATGTCTTAGAAATGATCCACTTTTGTCCCTCTTCAGTGGTGTGTATTTCGTATTGATTTTTATCGTAATTGTGGTCGGAAAAATCAGGGAGATCCGCGCTGCTTTCGATAGTAATTTTTGCATTGTCATGAGCAATTTGAAAACTATTGGAAGCGTCCAGTTTTTTCTCTGTATTGATAGCGGTCAAGCAATCACTTAAAACTGCATTTTGGTTGCCAAGTGAACGATCTTCTTTGACCAGAACACCGCGGATGTTAAGCGTCTTGTGCCAATAAGGCATATGTGAGCCTTTGCCCTGACGGTAGTCAAAGCCACATTTTTGCAGAAGACCGAGTATTTCATCTGATCGTAGAGGCTGTTTTGATGCTAAGTGTTTCTTAATAATTTTTTTCATTGTCATAAGTTATAGTTTGCGCTTATGAAAAAGAAAAGCTTTTTTGTGAAATTGCTTGAAGGATTTGGCAAAGAGGCTATATTGCTGGGCTATGAGCGAGATGGACAAACAAGATACAGTCGAAGAGACGACCGAGAACAAACGTAAGCGCCTTATCTTTAGGTCGTGGCATCGCGGTACGAAGGAAATGGATTTGCTGATGGGCAGCTTTGCTGATGCCCATTTGCCGGATATGGCCGAGGGTGATTTATCTGATTATGACGCGCTTTTGCATGAAAGCGACCCTGATCTTTACAACTGGATTTCCGGCCGCGAGAAGGCTCCGGAACGGGTCAAATGCCCCGTGCTTGATTTGCTGATCGGGCATCAATATGCTCGTAAAAATCAGAGTTTAGACTCATGAGTGAGGGGCTTGCGAAGGCTCTGCCTGACCTCAATATGTACCGTACAATTTATGGACTGCCCGAAGGCGCAGATGCGCTTTGGCTTGCCGATCAAGCGCGCCAGGCAATGCGTGATGATAAAGTCGTTACGCATATCGCGCTTGATGATGGGCGTGTGGATATGCTTGCCAAACTTTTGGCGTTTATAGAGCCTGATGCAGAGATATTGACCTTTCCAAGTTGGGATTGTTTGCCCTATGACCGTGTATCTCCGAACCGCTCTGTAATCGGTGCGCGAGTGAAGACTCTATGCCGCTTAATAGAGATCAAGAAAGAGCAAAAGCGCAGGCCGCGTATTTTGCTGACAACAGTGAATGCAGCATCACAAAAGCTTACTCCGCCCAGCTTTTTCGATCAGGCGCATTTCGGCGCAAGCAAGGGGGGGCGTGTTGACATAGAGGCGATGCAGTCATTTTTGGCGGGTAACGGCTATGAGCGTGTGCAGACGGTTCGCGAGTCCGGCGAATTTGCAATTCGCGGCGGTATTGTTGATCTGTTCCCGTCGGGCTGGGAGATGCCGATCCGTATGGATTTGTTCGGGGATGAAGTTGAAAGTATTAAGTATTTCGATCCCGTCGATCAGCGCTCTACGGAGGCGGTTGAAGGGTTTTCGCTTTATCCTGTTAGTGAATATGCGCTGGATGAAATCTCGATCCAGAATTTTCGAAGTGGGTACCGCGAATTGTTCGGTTTACCGAAATCCGATGACCCTCTTTATAGCTCGATCTCCGAAGCTCGGCCTTATAATGGGGCGGAGCACTGGTTGCCGTTGTTTTTCAAAGAGATGGCGACATTGTTTGATTATCTGGGTGAGAGCGCTCTCTCGATTGATGCGCAGGGACCGGAGGCGCTGGGCGCAAGACTGTCCCAGATCGAAGACTTTTATCAGGCTCGCCAGACATTAGCGCAAGCCTCAAAAGCGCGTAAGAAAAAAGACAATGATGTCAGCCTTTCAGGGAGTGTTTACCAGCCGATCCCGTGGAAGATGCATTATATCGATGAGGCGGCATGGCAAGAGATTACGCAGTCTTATCAACCGCAATTGCTCAGCCCTTTCCGAAAACCGGACGGTGTGGAGGGTGCTGATTTTGGCGCTAAGCGCGGACGTGACTTTGTTGATGTGCGCGCTCAAAATGACGGGGATGTGATTGGCGCAGTGTCGATGCATATCAGGGCGCAGCAAAAGCAAGGACGGCAAGTGTGTCTGGCGACTTATTCTGAAGGCTCGGGTGAGCGTTTGCGTAAAATGCTCGATGCGGCCAAAGCGCCGAAAGTTGAGGTAATTCCGCAATTTTCAAAGCTCAAGAAATTGGCTGATATTGATGCGGTTGGCTTGGCTGTGTTGCCGCTAGAGCATGGGTTTGAGACGGATAAGCTCTGTGTTGTCTCGGAGCAGGATATGCTGGGCGAGCGTTTGTCACGTACGCAGGTGGGCAAGAAGCGAAAAAGTGACCAGTTCATACGCGAGATTTCCTCACTTTCCGAAGGTGATTATGTGGTTCATGTCGACCACGGTGTCGGCCAGTTCGCAGGGCTTGAAACCTTGGAAGCGGGCGGCGCCTTGCATGATTGCCTCAAGGTTTTGTATGCGGGCGATGACCGATTGTTTGTGCCTGTCGAGCATATTGAGGTGTTGTCACGCTTTGGCGGTGAAGATGCCTCGGTCAATCTTGATAAACTGGGCGGTGCCGGGTGGCAGGCGCGCAAGGCCAAGGTGAAAAAAGATTTGATGGCGATGGCTGATAATCTGCTCCAGATTGCCGCAGCCAGACAACTTCAAAAGGCCGATGAGATCCGTATATCCGAAGGGCTGTATGAAGAATTTGCATCACGATTTCCGTATCATGAAACCGAAGACCAGTTGCGCGCGATTAACGCTGCGATCGAAGATTTGGGTAAATCAACGCCGATGGATCGTCTTGTGTGCGGGGATGTTGGTTTTGGTAAAACAGAGGTGGCTTTGCGTGCTGCCTATGTCTCGGCTATGGACGGACATCAGGTCGCATTGGTCGTGCCGACTACACTTTTGGCAAGACAACACACAAGGGAATTTGAACGGCGTTTTGCGGGCACTGGTCTGCGTATAGGTCAACTCTCACGCATGGTTGGCGCAAAGGATGCCGAGATTACCAAGAAGGAAATGCGTGAGGGTACAATTAATATTGTGATCGGAACGCACGCTTTGTTTTCCAAAAACACTAAATTTGCCAATCTTGGTCTTGTGATTGTCGATGAAGAACAGCGCTTTGGCGTGAAGCAAAAAGAACACCTCAAATCACTAAAAGAGAATGTCCATGTGCTCACTTTGACGGCGACGCCGATCCCGCGCACGCTTCAAATGTCTCTCACAGGGGTTAAGGAGATGAGCATTATCGCAACGCCGCCGGTTGACCGCTTGGCGGTACGGACATTTGTGTTGCCGCATGACCCGCTCGTCCTGCGCGAGGCTTTGATGCGAGAGCATTATCGCGGGGGGCAGAGTTTTTATGTTTGCCCGCGCATTAGCGATCTTGAGGAAGTTGCGGAAAGCCTGCGTGAAATGGTGCCCGAGCTTAAATTCATTTCCGCGCATGGGCAGTTATCGGCCAAGGAACTGGATGAGCGCATGACCGCTTTCCACGATCGTCATTATGATATTTTGCTTGCGACCAATATTATTGAGTCGGGGATTGATATCCCTAATGCCAACACGATGATTGTCCACCGCGCAGATATGTTTGGCCTGTCTCAGCTTTACCAGATCCGTGGACGTATCGGTCGCTCGAAACAGCGCGCTTATGCCTATTTGACGCATCGCCCGGGCAAGGTGCTGACCGATAATGCCAAGAAACGCCTCGAAGTGTTGCAAACGCTTGATACGCTTGGCGCAGGTTTCCAGCTTGCAAGCCATGATATGGATATTCGCGGGGCAGGGAATTTGTTAGGCGAGCAACAATCGGGTCATATCCGTGAGGTCGGGGTAGAGCTTTACCAGCAAATGTTGGAAGAGGCTGTGGCTGAAGCGCGTCATCTTGCCGAAGGTGGTAAGAGTGGGCAGGTAGCAGAGCAGCAAAGCTTTGTTCCGACTATTCAGCTCGGCACCTCTGTGATGATACCAGAGAGGTACGTTGCCGATCTGGGTTTACGTATGAGTTTATATCGCCGACTAGGCGAGTTGGAAACAGAAGAAGAGGTGGAAGGCTTTGCTGCTGAGTTGATTGATCGTTTTGGTAAATTGCCAGAAGAGGTCGAAAATCTTTTGGCGATTATCACGATTAAACAACTTTGTCGCGCCGCTCATGTGGAAAAGGTGGAGGCCGGACCTAAAGGCGCGGTTGTGACCTTCCATAGCAGTTTTAGCGCAGTTGAGGGGCTGATGCGGTTGATCTCTTCCAAGCCTATGTTGCTTAAAATCCGTCCCGATCAAAAGCTGGTGCGCAAGGCGGAATGGCGCACGCCGGCAGAGCGGGTTTCGGGCGTTCGTAACTTGATCGAGCAATTGGCTCAGCTGTGAGCAAAGATTGAGTTTTAGTGGATTTGCACGAGGTTGTGTGCCAAACTAAAGTCATGAGTAGAGATTACGCAGAAAAGAAAGTACGTGAGGCTCTGGAGGAATCCGGCGGCAATGAAGCACGTGCCAGAGCACTGTTGAAGGAATGGGTGCATAGCGATCATAAACTTCTTATTGGCCTTACGGGGTTGCATCTGAATGGTATTATTCCTTTCTGGATCGCCCGTGTCTCGGAAAAAGACAAGGTTGCAAAGGCGGTAAAACCCGCTCAGAAGAAACAAACTCCGAGGAAAAAGCCTAAAAGTTTTGGCGAGGAAATGCTTCGGTCATTTGCGGGGCAGGGAACGGCCGTTTTTGGCCTCGAAGGAGGCTCTGTGCCATTACGGAAAAAAACAGCTTCTCAAAAACATATTGATGCGATAAAACAAATCGCCCGTGAAAAAGACAAATATTGAAAGTAGTTAAAGCGAGACAAGAGTTATGACGGCTGGTTTAATGCAAAAGAAAACGCCTGCGCAAGACGCGCCTTTCCTTCAAAATAAAACGTATGACCTGAACCAGCTGTTCGAGCAGCGCAGAGCTTTGCGCGAAGCGTTTGTGCAACGTGAAGGCTGGGGTGATGCTGATATGACTGCTCTTGGCGAAGATTGCGCATTTCGACGTTATTACAAGCTGACGCGCAAAACTGGTGAAACAGCCCTCGTAATCGATTCTATAAAAGAGATGGAAGACAAGGTCGCGCCTAGTCATAAGCTGTCCGATTTTGTCTGGCTGGCCGAGCTGTTGAGCGCACAGGGTATTCGTGTCCCGAGAGTGATGGCTCATGATCTGGACGCCGGATATGCCTTAGTTGAGGATCTCGGTGTCAAAAGTTTTAACGTCGCCTTGGAAGCGGGAGAGGACGAGCCTGAATTATATAGGGCAGCTGTCTCAACCCTTAAGGCTATGCATAGTAATGACGTGTTGAATACCCTTGACCTGACGTCTTATTACGATACTCATGTGCACGCAAACCGTATTGATATCACCAATTGGTATTATGCTGCGGCAACAGGAAAAAAGGCTGATCCTTCTATGGTTTCTGACTTTTACAAAGCATGGGAAGAAATTGAAAACAAACTGCCTGCTTGTCCGCAAGGTTTTACGCATTGTGACTATCATGTCGATAACTTGATGCTGGTGCCTAATCAGGACGGGCAAGAGGAAATAGCCGTTCTTGATTTCCAGGGAGCTGTGCAGGGGCCAGCGCCTTATGACCTTGCAAACATTCTCGAGGATGCACGTCGTAGCCTTCCTGATGATTTAAAACAGGAACTTAAAGATATTTATACGCAGGGGATGAATGAGGAAGACAAGCGGACTTTCTTCGCATGGTATGATGTGCTTGCAGCCCAGTTCCACTGCCGTGTGATAGGGCTATTTGTCCGCCTTTATGTGCGGGATAATAAGCCAATTCACCTGCATCACATCAATAGATTGCAAAATTACTTAAAAACAGCCATCAAAAAGCCGCATATGAAGCCTTTGGCGGAATGGTTTGATCGCTATGATATTGATTTAAATAAAGAATTGTCAGGGGTGGAAAACTATGATTTAACTGGCCTAAGGGCTGTTTTGGGTCTGCAGGGTTAGAAAAAGTTACGTAATACGTAAAAAAATTCTTTTAAAAATATATCTTTTATTATAGATTGATTAAGAGTTTTTTTGTTACAATGTAATTATACCAAAAGGGGTTTTGGGAACTCGGGAAAGAGTAAAAGGTTGAAGACAAGACGTCTTTAAAGGGATAAGAGGATTTATCATGGCATCAGAAATGATACTGACCAACGCGTTACGTTCAACGCTTCAAAATATTCAAAAGGCAACAAATAATGGGGCTGTGAAGTCATCACAACAGCCTCAATCCAATGCATCGGCGCAAGGTGCCGTTCAAGATGTTGCAGATATTCGTATCAATCCGGCGGATCTGAATGATCGCGCAAAACAGCTTCAGGATCGTCTGGATCACATTCATAATAATGTGAGCATTTTAAATGACACATTTTCAAAGACACAAACGCTTGAGACACTTGTTCGCGAAGCAGACCAGATCGTTGGTGAGACGTTGGATGCTATGGCAAAAAGCAAGGCAGGGAGCGGCTCTGACCTGAGCGAGATTTTGTCACAAGCCTCCCAAGCGTATAATGCGGTCTTGGCTAAGATTGATGAAACAGTTGGAACAGAAGGGCCGGTAAATCTTTTGCGCGGCGCTGTTTTGGAAACGGAATTTATCAACCGCCCTAATACGGGAATGGTAACGCAGGGCGGTGATTTTTCCGCCGAAGGCATGGGGCTTGAACCCGTACAGTTCCAGTCCGTGGATGATATTGCGGGCACATATAATGCCTTGCGCACAGCGATCGAGTCCGTCAAAGGATTTTCAACAGCACTCAAGGTGGATTTGGCTGAAATTTCTACTAAAGAAAGTTTTGCAGCAGGAACCGTTGAAGCACTTCAAGCTGGCGTTCAAAGCCTTGATTCTCTTGGTCAGGCAGAGGAGGGGGCAAACCTTCTTGCGCTTCAGGCAAGCCAGCTTTTGGCGGATTCTGAAAATACTCTTGTATCAGAAGAACAAAAAGAGCTTTTAAACCTTTTTTAATTCACCGTTTCCCTGTAAGATAGCTTCACTATGGCGCTTATTATTGACTTAAAACCGCATGAAAAGGTGTTGATCGGCACGGCTGTTCTCACGAATGATAAAACGCGTACGCGATTACATATCAGCGGTGAAGCGCCAATTTTACGCGAAAAAGACATCCTGAAATATGAAGAAAGCGACACGCTTTGCAAGAAAGTCTATTTCATGATTCAGTCAATGTATCTGGCGCGTAATCCCAAAATGTACCATAAGGGCTATTTTGATTTGGTGCGCGCCGTACAAAAGGCTGCGCCATCGACCAGTTTTTTCTTTTTACAAATCAATGAACACATCATTGCCGGGCAATATTACAAAGCCCTCAAAGATGCAAAGAGCCTTATCGATCACGAAGCGGAGCTGATAGGCAATGTCAGGACAGGGTAGAAGAAATAATAACGGCCATAACGCTTATGGGCGTGCCTCTGAGAGCAACTTTTCCCAACGCGAAAAGGAAGGTCAGCTCTTGATGAAGGCTGCTGGCTCTATGCAAGAACTCATTGAAAATTGGGACAAGGTTCGCCGCGAGGATGTCGAGGTGGTGATCGAGTATAACCGCAATCTATGGTCTTTGTTCTATAATGCTGCAACCGAGCAGGATAACGATCAGGCTGTTTCTGAAAAGCCTCCGGTTGAGCGCACGATCATTCAACTGAGCGATTTTGTATTTCAACGCTCTTTGCAAATTCTACGCGAAGAAAATCATGAGAACTGTAAACCGCTTTTTGATGTTCTAATCAATATTAATAAGCAGGTTGCCTCGGGGCTTTTTAAATCAAAGCGTTAAGTCGCTCTTTCATGTCGACTTAGGCGCTCTGGCTCTGGATATAGTTCTGTATGCCAATCAATTTGATTTGTTGGAGTTGGGTTTCGATGAAATCGATATGATGCTCTTCATCCGACAGGATCTTCGCGAAGAGATCGCGGCTGGCATAGTCACGGATGTCATCGGCATAGGCGACGGCTTCGCGCAAATCTGCGATGGCCTTGTGCTCAATAGCAAGGTCACATTCCAGAATTTCTTGAACAGTTTCACCGATCTGGAGTTTGTTTAAATCCTGTAGATTTGGGTGGCCTTCAAGGAAAAGTATCCGCTGGATGACCTCATCTGCGTGTTTCATCTCATCAATGGATTCTTCATATTCAAGCTTGCCGAGTTTGCTAACGCCCCAATCCTCGAGCATACGTGCATGGATGAAATATTGATTGATAGCGCTCAGTTCGTTTTTCAACACTGTGTTTAAAAACTCGATAATTTTTGCGTCGCCTTTCATATATGCCTCCTGCGTCTATTGATTGAAGATACGGTCAAAAATACTGTCTATGTGTTTTGTGTAATGTGTGTAATCGAAAATAACGCTCAACCCATCTTTGCCCAAAGCCTTTGTGACATCTTCATCTTGGCTTAGAAATTCAATAAATGGTGTTTCCGCATTACAGGCCCAAACCTCCATGGCGTTGCGTTGAACCATACGGTATGCGTTTTCGCGGGAGATGCCTGCTTGTGTCAAGGCAAGCATGACACGTTGAGAGAAGACGAGGCCGCCCAGTCTCTCAAGGTTACGCTTCATGTTGTCAGGGTAGATAAGAAGTTTCTCGATTACACTGCTCATACGGTGCAGGGCAAAATCAAGCGTGATATTGGCATCCGGGCCGATCATGCGCTCAACTGAAGAATGCGATATATCACGCTCGTGCCACAGAGCGACATTTTCTAAAGCCGGGGTGACTGCGGAGCGCACAACGCGTGCCAGCCCTGTAAGATTTTCTGTTAAAATCGGGTTACGCTTATGGGGCATAGCTGAAGAGCCTTTTTGCTTTTCAGAGAAGAATTCTTCTGCTTCACGGACTTCGGAGCGTTGAAGATGGCGGATTTCAATTGCCAGATTCTCAATAGAAGATGCAATGATTCCAAGTGTAGAAAAGTATTCTGCGTGGCGATCACGCGGTATAACCTGCGTAGAGACAAGTTCTTCATTCAGCCCCATTTTCTCGGCGATATGCGATTGCACAGACGGATCTACAGTGGAATAGGTTCCAACGGCACCTGAAATGGCGCATACAGAAATGCCGTCTACGGCACGTTTTAGTCGTTCACGATTGCGGCAAAACGCAGCGTAATGTCCTGCGAGCTTTAATCCGAAAGTGGTCGGTTCAGCATGGATGCCGTGACTACGCCCGATGCAAAGTGTTTGTTTATGCTCTAGCGCCCGTGTTTTAAGGGCTTCGATGATTCGGTCAAGGCCTTGTAATAACATCTCGCCGGATTGTTTCAGCTGCACCGCAAAGGCAGTGTCAACGATATCAGAAGATGTTAACCCCTGATGGACAAAGCGTGCTTTTTCGCCAACATTTTCAGCTAGATTGGTCAGGAAAGCGATAACGTCATGTTTGACTTCTGCCTCGATCTCATCAATACGGGCAACATCAAATGCGCCTTTTTCCCAGACATCTTTGGCTACGCCAGCAGGAATAATGCCAAGTTTTTCTTGTGCTTCGCAAGCATAAGCCTCGATTTCCAGCCAGATTTGGAATTTATTCTCAGCTGCCCAGATACGAGCCATTTCTTGTCTTGAATAACGTTCAATCATGAGTAACCTTTTACACGGTTTAAAAAAGGATGTCACCCTGTAATGCGGGATATTAATGTAATAAAAAGGCATGAATTGCCTTCGGTTTTCATTATCAATATGCCAAGCGATATAAAGCGCCGTGAAGCAATAGACAAACAGCTTTCCCAAACAGGTCTCGGTTACGAGTTTGTTGCTGGTGTGGATATGCGTGGTGTCGCAATTGAGGATGTGCCAAATTATGACCGTATACGCCGTTTGCGGAACTTTGGGCGGGATTTACAACTGGCAGAATTAGGCTGTTCTTTATCGCATCGTAAAGTGTTTAAGAAAATGATGGATGAGGGGATTAAGTATGCGGTTGTCTTGGAAGATGACGTGGTTATTAACCCTGAATTCGAAGATGTTTTAGCAGCGCTGATGCAGTGTTGCGAAGATTGGGATTTGGTACGTTTTTTGGGTAGTGAAAAGATATACCGTAGAGGCTGCCGTAAAATTACGCGGCTTACAGATAATTATTGGCTGGCGCGTTTGCCGACAGCTCCCGGCGGAGCACATGGTTATTTGATATCTTTGAAAGCAGCGCGACGTTACTATGATTTGATGGAAGCAAACTGGATACCGTATGACACGCTTCAGGGGCGTGGATGGGAAACGGGTGTGCGTGCCCTGACGACATATCCTGCACCACTTTATCCTGATGTAGCACAGGGGACAACAATTGGTGATAAGCGCTTTGATAAAACAGTTACTGTAACAGGCTTGACCAAAATGTTGTTTCCGATAACGCGCGCTTGGTACAAAATAACTGACAGTATGGGTAAAAAGTTTGATTATTGGGTGAATTGGCTGACAGATAAACGGATAGGGTAGCAAGATTGTCTGGCTTTAGATTAGGCCTTCATTGCGTAAAGAGCAGGTTCCTGATTTTGCAATGATAACATGGTCGTGGATGAGAATCTCAAGCGGGCGGGCGGCTTCGATGATTTGTAAGGTGATATCAATATCAGCCTTGGACGGAGACGGGTCACCGCTGGGGTGGTTATGCAATAAGATAAGCGCCGATGCGCCTAGCTCCAAAGCCCGCTTTACGATCTCTCTTGGATAGGCGGGAGCTTGATCTATAGTGCCGCGGGATTGCGTCTCATCAGCAATGAGATGGTTTTTCCTGTTCAGGAACAGCACACGAAAATGCTCTTCGCGCTCATGCGCCATTGTCATCTGACAATACTCCATAAGCTGTTGCCAGTTGCTCAGGATCGGCGTGTCCATAAGTTCTTGTCGCATCATACGAAAGCTCGCAGCCCTGATCGTCTGGATCGCCGTGGCTGTTGTTTCTGAAACGCCTTTGACGCTGAGTAACTTATCTCTACTGGCATGAAAGACACCATTAAAGCTTCCGAAGCGCGCAATCAGGTCTTTGGCCAGAGGTTTTACATCTTTGCGCGGAATGGCGGGGAAAAGGATAAGTTCAAGCAGTTCATAATCCGCCAGCGCGTCTGCACCTCCTTTTATAAAGCGCTCTCTTAGGCGCTCTCTGTGGCCGTTATGATGCGGTTTGTCTTTCTTGGCGGATGGGGTGTCGTTGTCATCGAAAAGCATATTAAAAATTTAGCCATTATAAGGCGGGAATGTATAGCCCTTTGGACTGAGTGTGAATATCTCAACGCCATTCTCGGTCACGCCCATTGAGTGCTCGAACTGGGCCGAGAGCTTGCGATCACGAGTGACAGCCGTCCAGCCGTCTCCGAGAATTTTACATTGCGGGGTGCCTGCGTTAATCATCGGTTCGATAGTGAAAAACATTCCGGGCTCAAGAACCGGCCCTGTCTTAGGATAGCCGTAATGAACGATTTGCGGTTCACAATGGAAAACCTCGCCGAGGCCATGGCCACAAAAATCACGAACAACTCCGTATCTTTTGCTTTCGGCATAATCCTGAATGGCGGCGCCAATATCGCCGACTGTATTGCCCGGTTTGACCTGAGCTATGCCGCGCATCAGGCATTCATATGTGTCTTCGACCAGCTTGCGTGCCTTTACCGGAATTTTTTCACCGACATAAAACATACGGCTGGTATCGCCATGCCACCCATCAAGAATGACCGTTACATCAATATTCAGCACATCGCCTTCTTTTAATATTTTATCATCGGCCGGTATGCCGTGGCACACGACGTGATTGACAGATGTACAGATCGATTTTGGAAAACCTTTGTAATTCAGCGGGGCAGGCGTAGCACCATGCTGTGTGATAAAGTCGTAACACAGTTTGTCGAGGCTTTCTGTGGTTACTCCGGGCTTGACGTGATCTGTTATCATGTCAAGTGTCTCAGCCGCCAGGCGCCCCGCGCGGCGCATGGATTCAAAGGCTGCGGCGTCATGGATAGGGATGCCGTCTTTGTTCTTTGGATAGGTGCTGCTTGGCTTGGGTGCTTTCATTATCTCTCAACTGGTTATTTCATTTAAATGCTTTATATATGAAAGAGCTGGGGTCTGACAAGTTAGAAGGGAAGCAATTATGTCTCAAAACAACAATCCTACGGCCGGTATGGTTATAATAGGGAATGAAATTTTATCTGGTCGCACACAGGATACGAACGGAAATTTTCTGGGGAAGGCTCTCACACAGCGCGGTATATCTTTGCGCGAGGTTCGGATCGTGCCCGATGACGAGAGGCTTATCATTGAGGCTGTGACGATGTTGAGTGAGCGTTATGATACGGTCTTTACCACCGGAGGGATCGGTCCAACGCATGACGATATTACCGCTGCTGCGATTGCTAAGGCTTTTGGTCAACAGATAATCCTGCATCCCGAGGCTCATCAGACATTGCTTGCTTATTACGGTGAAGAAAATTTGACTGAGGCGCGGCTTAAGATGGCGAAGCTTCCTGATGGGGCGGAGCTTGTTCCTAATCCGGTTACCGGCGCGCCGGGGTTTCGCGTTGAAAATGTCTATGTTATGGCGGGTGTGCCAAAGATTATGCAGTCTATGCTGGAATCAATCTTGCCAAAGCTTAAGGGCGGGACACCGCTTGTGTCTTTGTCTTTGATGGTTGATCTGGTCGAAAGTCAGATTGCGGATGCCTTGACGCGGATGCAAGAGGCGCATCCTGATATTGACATCGGTAGTTATCCTTCGTTCAAGGAAGGTCAAAAATCAGTCAGCGTTGTCTTGCGCTCACCGGATAAGGCGGGAGTCGATGCGCTGGGCGATAAAATCGAAGCGGCTATGAAGGCGCTGGGCGGTTGCGTTTTAAAGCGCGAATATTTGTAAGCAGAATCTTTGTTTTCTTAAAGTTTAAGAGCGGGCGTCTTCCAGAAAGAGCCTGAGGTTCTTCTATATGGCTTGTCTATAGGGAATGCTCTCCATCCGAAAAATTCAGGGCGATCCTTGCGCATTTTCTCCATAGATTTTGTGCTGCGCTCCCAATCATGTAACGTCCAGTTTCTATTGCTGTTCATGGTTATCGTCTTGTTTTCCATGTCACGTTTGAAAAGAGCGCTCAGTAAAACATGGCCATTGATATCCATTGCAATCTGGTTGATCCCCAGATTTGCGGTTCTTACGAAGTCATCGACTTTGGCCCAAGGG
>CAXGMH010000047.1:0-17189 GCA_964010795.1 uncultured Alphaproteobacteria bacterium | reverse complement strand
AAGGAATGTATCACCATTGGTTGATTTCACTTCGAACACACCATCGCCGATCTCAAGGATGGACACGTCAAACGTGCCTCCACCCAAGTCATAAACAGCAATTGTTCCGCTTTCCTTTTTATCCAGACCATAAGCAAGCGCAGCCGCAGTCGGCTCGTTAATAATACGCTCAACTTCGAGTCCGGCGATTTTACCGGCATCTTTGGTCGCTTGACGCTGTTGGTCGTTAAAGTAGGCAGGGACAGTAATCACAGCCTTAGAAACTTTCTCGCCAAGGAAGCTCTCAGCCGTTTCTTTCATTTTCTTGAGAACCATTGCCGAGATCTGTGACGGTGCATATTTTTCACCGTCAACTTCGACCCAAGCATCACCGTTATCGCCTTCAACGACTTTAAATGGTGCGTTATTCTTCATCTTAGAAACTTCGGCGTCTGTGAAACGACGACCAATCAAACGCTTGATCCCGTAAAGCGTACGCCCCGGGTTTGTCACGGCCTGACGCTTGGCAGGCTGACCAACAAGACGTTCGCCGTCATCTGTGAATGCAATCATAGAGGGGGTTGTGCGGGCACCTTCGGCGTTTTCAATCACCTTGGCTTTGTCACCGTCCATCACAGCAACACAGGAATTTGTCGTTCCCAAATCGATTCCGATAATCTTACTCATATTTTTCACTCCTTATTTAAGCAAGTTTTTATAAGTAGCAGCCTTCGTATAAGAAGCACCGCCAGAACAGGTCATAACATAGCATCCCAAAAGGCAATGTCCAGTGGTTTTGACCATGATTTATAATAGTCTGCCACCACTAGAGTGTCAAGGATTTTATTCCTACACCCCTGCTTCAAGCACTCGCATCAACATTGGCGGCCTTGGTGGCCGAGCCTTTGGCGACACCGACACGTGCAGGGCGCAGCAAGCGCTCATGCAGCATATAGCCCGGCTCGATCAGCTGTATGATCTCGCCCGGATTTTTGCTCGGGTCTTCAGCCTCGAACATAACTTCATGGAAATTCGGATCGAATTTGCCGTCTTTCGGCTCAAGCTTGCTGATACCGTGGCGCTCAAACACACTGAGCATTGAGCGTTCACTCGCTTCGATCCCGATAATAAGGTTCTTAAGCATGGGGTCTTCAGAGTCTTTCTGCTCTTGCGGAATTGAGTCGAGAGCGCGACGGAAGTTATCTGCTACATCCAGCAAGTCCTTAGCGAATTTGGATACGGCAAATTTTGAGGCATCGGCCTGCGCGCGCTCTGAGCGCTTACGAATATTGTCAGCCTCGGCCAAAGAACGCATAGCCGCATCCTTCACCTTGGCCAGCTCAGCCTCAAGCTCGGCAATACGTGCCTGCGCCTCGTCATTACTTGCCGGATTATCATCTGCCTGAGCCACATCTTCTGCGGCTTGCAAGGTCTCCATCGCCTCATCGAGATCTTGAGGGCTCAAACCGTCATCAGGCTGGCCGACATCGAGATTCTCATCCATATTTTCGTGCTTTTCATTCATGTTTTCTGTCATCTTTTCCTCTTTTATCTTTAACCCTCTTATATAGAAGAGCATCCTCTTAACGCAAGAGGCGCTCCACAAGTTTTGCAGTGTAGTCCACCATAGGGATCAACCGTCCGTAATTCAACCGTGTCGGCCCGATCACGCCAATAGCCCCGATAACCTTTTCATCCCCGCCCTTATAAGGAGAGATAATCATCGACAACCCTTCATGCGAGAAAGTCTGATTCTCGGAGCCGATAAAGATCTGTATTCCTTGCGCAGAATTGGTGGATTCCAGCAAGCGCAACATCGTCTCTTTCTCCTCCAGCTGTGCAAACAGGTCGCGAATCTGATCCAGCTCTTCCATAGCCTTGATATTACCAAGCAAATTACGCTGGCCACGCACAATGAGATGCAGGTCATTCTCGCCCGCTTTTACCGCCAATCCTTTTTTGACGAGATCAGCCGAAAGGCTGTCAAGCTGCGATTTGTGCTGCGCAATATCATCAAGAATTTCACTGCGCGTCTCCGAAATCGTCTTACCCTCAATTTGTGCATTCAAATAATTGCTTGCCGCGATCAAATCTGTCGCCGACGTCGCAGCGCTGACTTCCAGAACACGGTTCTCGACCATTCCGTCAGACGACACAATAATCGCCAAAACACGCCCCGGCCCAAGCGGCACGAACTGAACGTGCTTAACAGGCTTATTGGATTTAGGCGCAAGCACCAGCCCGGTACATTCCGATAATCCCGAAAGCACTGTACCCGCCTGTTCATAAATTTCTTGTATAGAACGACCACTGGCTTTGCATTCAGCCTCGATACGCTCACGGTCTTCCTTGCCGATAGCACCCAGCTCCATCAACCCGTCCACATATAGCCGCAATCCTGTTTGCGAAGGCATCCGCCCCGCCGAGCGATGTGGCGAGAGCAGCAGTCCAAGCTCTTCCAGATCAGCCATCACATTGCGGATCGTCGCAGGTGATAAAGCCAGACCCGTAAGCCGTGAAATGGAGCGCGAACCAACCGGCTCGCCGGTATTCATATAGGACTCGACGATGCTTTCAAATATCTGCCGCGAGCGGGCATCCAGTTCTGTAATCCGTGGTGATTTGAGCATAGGCATAATATAAGCATCAATTGCGCGATTGACAATTCCTTTAAGCGCAGTAGGCTGACACTCGAATTAATGTCTAAGATCAGTTAAAGGATACAGTTATGCCCCGCCCTTCAGGACGCCAAAACAATGAAATGCGCAAAACGGAGATTGAGCTGGATGTGAATATCCATGCCGAAGGCTCTTGCCTGATAAAACAGGGCAACACTCATGTATTATGCACGGCCTCAGTTCAGGACAATGTGCCGGGCTGGATGAGAGGCCAGGGGCGTGGCTGGGTTACGGCTGAATACGGAATGCTTCCGCGCTCCACAGGTCAACGCATTGACCGCGAAGCGGCCAGAGGTAAACAATCAGGCCGCACACAAGAAATTCAGCGCCTGATCGGGCGCGCTTTACGCTCTGTCGTTGATTTCGAGAAAATGGGCGAAAACCAGATTCGCATTGACTGTGACGTCATCCAAGCTGATGGCGGGACACGTACTGCCTCTATCACAGGCGGATATATCGCAATGATGATGGCATTTAAACATATGCAAAAAGTCGGCCTGATCTCGGAAATTCCCGTCAGTGAAGCCGTTGCCGCTATTTCTTGCGGTATCTATAAGGGCGAGCCAGTTCTTGACCTCGACTATCCCGAAGATTCAGCCTGCGAGACAGATGCGAATTTCGTCTTAACAGAAGGCAAGGCTATCGTTGAAATTCAAGGGACAGCCGAAGAACACCCCTTTTCTCGTGACGAATTTAACCAACTCCTCGACCTTGCCGAAAAAGGCGTGGCTGAGCTTGTTACAATCCAAAAGCAAGTTCTGGGACAATAAGAAAGATGGCGCAAAAACTGGTTCTTGCCACGCATAACGCAAAAAAGCTCGAAGAGTTTCGCGACATGATGGCGCCCCTAGGCGTAGAAGTCGCTTCTGCTGGTGAGCTTGGCCTGTCAGAGCCAGAGGAAACAGGCACAACATTTACCGAGAATGCTTTGCTCAAGGCACGTGCAGCAGCGATAGAAAGCGGCCTGCCATCTCTTGCTGATGATAGCGGCCTATGCGTCAGGTCACTAGGTGACGCACCCGGCATCTACTCTGCGCGCTATGCTATTAATCCTGCGACAAATAGACGAGACTTTGATTACGGCATGGAAAAACTCTGGCAAGAACTTACCTCTCACTCAGACAAATCAGCCGCCTTTGTTTGCGTGCTGGCCTACGTCACCCCAGATGCGCAAGAGCATATCTTCGAAGGGCGCGCAGAAGGGCAGATTATATGGCCCCCGCAAGGCGAGAAAGGGTTTGGCTACGACCCTATCTTCACCCCCCTTGGGAAAGACCAGACTTTTGCCGAGATCAGTGCTGCGGAGAAGCAATCCCTATCTCATCGCGGCAAAGCCTTTGACCTCTTTTTAGAGTGGTTCCGCACTGCTTAAAACCCTTTTGTATAGTCAAGGACCATCTCGACCTCAGGACGGATGCGGTAATTCTCGTCATAAAAGCGCGCTAAAATCTCGCCCTTCGTATCGACCATATAAATAATTGGAATCGGAACGCCATATGCGAAATGACGCGGGCGGTCTTTAAAACGCTCATTCATAATATCAAAAGCCTTGATAATCTCTAACTCGCTATCAGAAAGCATCGTAAACTTGATATTATTGTTACGCGAGAAAGTATTGAGCATATTCACGGAGTCATAGCTGACCGAGATAATCGGGAAACCCAAAATCTTGAACTGGTTGGCATATGTGCTCAATTCTCTCAACTGAGACTTGCAAAAGGGACACCAATCCGCCGAACGAACAAAGACAATCAACGCTCCTTTACGTCCCTTAAGCTGGTCAAAGCTCTGCAACTTACCGTTTTGATCCTTCACCGCCAGATCATGCGGGATTATCACTCCTTCTTTTGGACCCTGCTCAACCGCATGGGCCGGAGCGAAAGTAAAAATCATGAAAACCGTTAAAATGAATGCTTTGAGCATTACCTCTCCTTATGAACTATTTCTTTTTTATTCGACTACCTTTATAAGATCGTTACATGATATGCGAGGATCGTACCAATTTAAGTCTTTATATCCACTGGCCATTTTGCCGGAAGAAATGCCCCTATTGTGATTTCAACTCTCATACACGCGAGAAGGTCGATCATACGGCATGGGCAGAAAGCTTAAAAACGGAAATGCGCTATTTCTATGAAATGGCTCAAAACAGAGACGTCGTCTCAATCTTCTTTGGTGGCGGCACGCCTTCTTTAATGCAGGCAACAACCATCCAGATTTTAATAGAAGAAGCAGACAAGCTCTGGGGCCTCGATCAAAACATCGAAATCACGATGGAGGCCAACCCGACCTCTACCGAAGCTGAACAGTTCAAAGCCTTCAGACACGCCGGCATTAACCGTGTTTCTGTGGGCGTGCAATCCTTGCGCGACAAAGACCTTTCCTTTTTAGGGAGGGAACATTCTGCCGCCGAAGCGCTTGGCGCGATTGAAATTGCACGCAAACACTTTGACCGCATGAGCTTTGACATGATTTATGCGCGACCAGAGCAAAGCCTGAAGGATTGGGAAACGGAGCTTAGAGAAGCGCTCGCTCTTGAGCCGAACCACCTCTCGCTTTACCAACTCATGATCGAAGAAAGTACTGCCTTTTACACTCTTTTTAAAAGCGGCCGTTTTAAAATGCCAGATAGCGACCTGCAAGCCGACTTTTATGACCTGACGCAAGAAATGCTAGAAGCGCGCGGCCTACCCGCTTACGAGATTTCAAATCATGCCAAAGCCGGCGAAGAGTGCCGTCATAACCTGACCTATTGGAATTACGAAGACTATATCGGTATCGGCCCCGGCGCGCATGGACGTTTTATCACAGATGAAGAACAGCGCATCGCGACACGCACCCATAAAGCACCTGAAATCTGGATGCAGCGCGTAAAAGATTACAAACACGGCGCCCACCCCTTTGAGGCTATCGACAATCACACTGCATTCGAAGAGGCTATGATGGTTGGCCTAAGGCTGCGTGACGGGATCAATTTGTCAAACATTGAAAAACGAACAGGTATCCACCCCCTACAACAGATCAATGCCCTAAAAATGCAACAAATGATCGAGTCCGGCTTCCTGCAAAAAACCGACACACGACTTAAAGCAACCGCTGAAGGAATGCGCAGCCTCGATAGTTTACTCTCTTACCTGCTTGTCACAGCCTAGGCCAAAGATTTAGCCATTGCGCCCAAACTTCAAACAGATATGATGAAGTTTATGAGAAATGGAAATGTCTTATTTCTGATTTTACTCGCAGTCGCTCTTTTTGCGGCGCTATCCTTTGCCGTTACCCAATCAGGTCGCGGTGGCGGCAATAACATCTCTCAGGATCAAGCAGAACTTGCGGTCAGCCAAATTATGCAATTCGGCAGCAGTATAACATCTACCATTGAACGATTGAGGCTAAGCAACGGATGCCGCCTCACGCAAATATCCTTTGCCAGCGATAGCGACCGAGACGGAAACTGGTTTGATACAGACGACCTTTACCATAACACCAGCAGCCCCACAGACTTCAGTTGCCATGTTTTTCACCCCAATGGCGGCAATCAAACATTGCTGGAAATCGAAGATGACTGGCTTGATAGCACTCATAGCGCCAGCTCTATCTACAAAGAAGTCTTTTTCACTGGAGGGACTTGTGTTTATGCCGTCGGCACAGGCGCACAAATATCCGGTCAAGAATGCTGGCGTGTTGGCGATGATGCAGAACTGATGTTTTTTATAAACGCTTTAAAAGACCCTATTTGTAAGAATATTAATTTTAGGTGGAGTGGACTAGAGAGAATCCACTTGGAATTCAACACCTTACATGGCGATCCTGACGCTGTAACAGCGGCAGGGAGGTTTACAGGCAGTTTCAGAGTAGGCTCAAATAGTGTGGTTGATTCCAGCACGGGTGGCTTTCATGGCAAAAACTTTGGCTGCCTGCAATCCATAAATGACTTGCCAGGTTATCCCACAGGCTCCAACAGCCTGTTTTACGTGCTGGTGCCAAGATAGCTGTTAATTTTCCTGGTGATAAGGGTCGAGATCGGCAAAACGCGTGTAATTTCCATCAAAGAAGGTCTCAACCGTACCAATCGGGCCATGACGCTGCTTGGCTACGATCACCTCAGCCTTATTAGCGGCACGGGTCAGGCGCTTTTGCCATTCATCGAATTTTTCAATCTGCTCTTCATCAGGTTTCAAGCGCGAGAGATAGTACTCTTCGCGGTAAAGGAACATTACCACGTCGGCATCCTGCTCGATCGAACCGGATTCCCTAAGGTCTGAAAGTTGTGGCCGTTTATCTTCGCGGCTTTCTACCGCACGTGAGAGCTGGGACAACGCCATAACAGGAAGGTTCAGTTCCTTGGCAATACCTTTTAATCCACGTGTAATCTCAGAAATTTCCAAGACACGGTTTCCTTCTGACTGTCGAGAGCCAGAGCCCGATAGAAGCTGCAAATAGTCAATGACGATCATGCCAAGGTTGTGCTGGCGCTTCAGACGGCGTGCTCTTGCACGCACAGCACCGATTGTCAGACCCGGTGTATCATCAAAATAAAGCGGTACAGAGCTCAGCTCTCGGCTGGCGGCGACAAATTTCTGGAAGTCGGATTCGAGAATATCACCGCGACGAATACGATCACCCGAGATATTAGACACATCCGCCAGAATACGACCGGCCAACTGATCCGCAGACATCTCAAGCGAGAAGAAACCCACAACTGCGCCCTCTTTTCCACCAGTATCGGAATAGGCCTTGGCTGCAGAATAAGCAAGCTTTGCCGCCAATGCCGTCTTACCCATAGATGGACGCGCCGCCAAAATCAGAAGGTCAGAGCCCTGCAAACCACCGAGTTTTTTATCAAGATCACGCAGTCCCGTCGTCACCCCTGTGACATGGCCATCCGCGTGGAACGCCTTCTCGGCGTGTTCGATCGCAACCTTCACCGAGTCTCGCAAAGTCACAAAACCTTTAGATGTCTCGCCGCTTTCTGCCAAGCGGTAAAGATGAGACTCTGCCTTTTCAAGACAGGTATTCGCATCGCTATCGAGGTCCATCGTGCGAGCTGCTAACGTTGTCTCATCCCCGAAACGCACAAGCTCACGGCGCAAATGCAGATCCTTCAATGTTGCAGCATAGTCCTTGGCATTGACAGTTGTAATCACGGCATCGGCGAGGTCAAAAAGGTATTGATCGCCCCCGACCTTTTCAAGGTCGGCATCTTGCTCGAAATAACTTTTCAATGTTGCAGCAGAGGCTGTTTGTCCGCGCTCGGACACCTTCAAAATAGCTTCGAAAATACGACCATGAGCAGGCGCATAAAAATGCTCTGCCTTTATTTGGTCAGACACGCGTTCAATCTGATTGTTGTCAACCAGAAGCGCGCCGAGCAAAGCCTGCTCAACCTCCAAATTATAGGGAAGTTTCGGTGCTGTCTTCTCCTGATCCGAAGAAGACGCGTCTTGTTTTTCAGCAATATTGGTAACACTCATAAACGCGAAATTACCCTCATTCGCTAACAGAGCGCAAACTTAATCAACACAGCCCCTGTGAATAGCGGGGATCATTTAGAAAAATCTACAAATTAGAGGCAAATCCCTCGGGTTTGAGCGCGATCAAAGAGCACTCCAGATCCTGCAATATGTTCTCGGCTGTATTACCGATCAAAAAGCCCGGAATTCCTGTACGCGCAACAGTTCCCATGACCAGGGTCGCGATATTATTCTCACGCGTAAGCGTTGGAATCATCTCATCCGCAGAACCTTTGACATGATGAATAATCAGTGAGTCCGGCGCTAAGCCGGCCTTTGATATCAGCCCCAAAAGTGCGTTTTTATGGCGCTCGCACGTTTCTTCCAACCTTTGCTCAACCTTGTCATCAGAGAGTTTAGCCCATGGATTATTGCGAAGGTAATCTTCATACTCCAAAGACCAGCAGGAAATAACCTCAAGTGTGACTGCATTTTGTGCAGCCAAACGCTCTGCAATCTGAAGCAACCTTACCGACAGATCATCCGCATTTTTGTTATCGCTTTCCGGATCAATGGCAACGGCGACTTTATGCGATGGCTGTGCTTCTTTTTCATCTCGGCATATCCATACAGGCACAGGGGACTTGCTCAAAAGGGTCATATCCTTGGCGCGGAAGCCCTTACGCCCCTCTTTCTCAATCTCTTTCATGATGACATCAGCACCGATTTTATCGGCAAAACGCAACACAGCGATATCAGGGCGGGCATCCGATATGATATGCAATTCATAATCCAGATCAGGCAGCGGCGTTTGTGTATCTTTTGCGGCCTTTTCAAGCTCTGTCTTTGCCTGAGCCTCCAAAGCCGCCTCAAGATTCTGACCATCCTTTTGCAGGATTGACGGCATTGCCCGGCGTACACTGACATAGTATAGCTTGCCGCCATTACTACGCGTCATGCGCAAGGCTTGCCGCAATGCGCCGACATCTTCGTCATGGCCGAAATCTGCATATAGAATGGATTTAAACTTGTTCATGTAATCCTCCCTCAAATCAATCTTGAGCTTTTAAATTATCTTGTCTTTGAGGGGATGTAAACGAAATCCGAGAATCTGCATCATAAACAAAAAACCCCGCTACGATGAGCGGGGCTTAAATTCTTTATCAGATGAGAAAAGCTTATGATGCTTTTTGCTCTTCCTCGGCTGCATCTTCAGTACTAGCCTCTGATTCCTGCTCGGCTTGCGCCTCAGCATCTTCTGCAGCTTCTTTAGCCTTCAAAGCTGATTCTTCGAGGAACTCTTCTTCTTGAACTTCAACTGTTGCAACCGGCTCGTTGATGCCTTCATCATTTGCGATCAAAGCCTTGCCTGTTTCGGCTTGGACCTGAGCTTCATCACCAGAGCGTGCAATGTTCAAAGTTACAGTCAAGATAACCTCCGGATGTGGTGCAACCTCAACCGTGAACAAACCAACCGTTTTGAAGTTTTCGTTCAAACGGACATCAGCACGACGAATGATTTTCTCACCAGCCAATTCATTCACGGCATCAGAAATATCACGCGCTGTGATTGATCCGTAAAGCTGACCAGTTTCAGAAGCCTGACGGATCAGAACGATTGTTGCGTCCTTGATCTTAGTCGATTTTTTCTCAGCTTCCTTACGCTTGTCTTCATTGACCTTTTCAATCGCAGCTTTTTGCTGTTCAAAATAGGCAATGTTGTCTTGTGTCGCACGTAAAGCTTTGCTTTGCGGCAACAAATAGTTACGGGCATAGCCTGGCTTAACGGAAACGACTTCGCCGATCGCGCCAAGTTTGTCGACTTTTTCCAGTAAAATGACGTCTACATTATTGCTCATAATTTCAATCCTCTACTTGTCATCATCCGACGCCACATAAGGCATCAGGGCCATGAAGCGAGCACGTTTGATCGCGCGGGCCAGTTCTCTTTGCTTTTTACGAGACACATAAGTGATACGGCTTGGCATAATTTTGCCACGCTCAGAGACAAAACGTCCCAAAAGCTTTGTGTCTTTCCAATCGATTGTCAAAGCGTCAGGGCCTGAAAAAGGGCAGGTTTTCTTACGCTTGAAAAAAGGTTTCTTATCAAATGCCATTACGCGGCCTCCTTCTCAAACTGTACAGATGGGCCTTCAGAGAAAGCCTCAAGTTTCAATGTCTGGTGACGCAAGATGTCTTCGTTCAGACGCATACGACGGTCTAGCTCGGCCAGGTTCTGCGCAGGCATTTCGAATTCGATCAAAACGTAGTAGCCTTTGCGCTGTTTGTTGATGCGATAAGCCAATGTACGCAAGCCCCATTGCTCGGACTTAGCGACCTTACCACTTTGTTCTTCGATAATTTTGCTGATATCGCCTGTCAGCGTTTCAACCTGAGCGGAAGAAATGTCCTGACGTGCGATAAAGACGCACTCATACTTAACCATATTTGCTCCTTTTGGGTTACAACGACCGCATTATTGCGACGCTGATTAGCCGAAACAAGTGTCTCGGCAAGGTTATGTAGCCCGTGTTATACGCACGACTTTCGCCTATGTCCAGAAAAAAAGTTGCGTTTTACGCCAGTACCGCCATTATTCATGGCATGAATAGAATTTTATCCATACAGTCTCATGTCGCTTATGGCTATGTCGGCAATGACGCCGCCAAGCCTGTCTTGCAATCACACGGCTTTGATGTGATCGACATCAATACGGTGCAGTTTTCAAATCACACAGGTTATGGCAGCTGGACGGGGACGATCTACCCGCCAGAGGCTATCACAGAAATTATCAGAGGCGTAAAAGAGCGCAACGCCCTAAAAGGCTGTAACGCCTTGCTCTCAGGTTATCTGGGAAGTGCCGAGACCGGACAGTCTATATTGGACGCTCTCAAAACATTAAAGAGTGAAAACCCTCAGGCCATCTATATATGCGATCCGGTTATGGGTGATATAGGCCGCGGTTTTTTTGTACGCGACGGCATTCCTGAATTTTTCAAGACACAAATCATCCCGCAGGCTGATATTTTAACACCTAATCTGTTTGAACTAGCCGCCCTGACCGACCAAAAGCCCGAAGAGCTGAACAGTTTCGAGAGTATCAAACACGCCTGCCGCTCTCTTCACGACAAAGGCGTTCATATGGTGTTAGTGACATCCCTCATTACAGAGGATATGGGGGCCAGCGAAATCGGTTTACTATTGAGCCAAAAAAACGGCACCATCGATATCAACACACATCCGCTTGTTTATATTGACCCCGCGCCCAATGGTGCAGGAGATGCGACCGCTGCCTGCTTTGCCGCACATATACTGAAAGGCGAACAAGCAAAAGTGGCTTTGAAAAAAACGGCTCACTTCCTTCACACCCTGTTTAAAAACACAAAAGAGGCCGGATCAAGAGAACTCGCTCTTATGGATAGCCTCAGGTCAGATTCTTGATCTGTCGCTCAACCTCGGCAGGTATCTTTTCAAACTCCGCACGAGCAGCAGCAACTAATGCGTCACAGTTACGGCCAGCCTCCGAGCTATCCTGAAGTTCTTCAGCAATTTGTCCCAGCGCCATACAACACGCTGAGCGCGCCCCGCCTTTCAGAGAATGCGCTGCCTCAGTCAATGCATGATCGCTACCGTCTTTATGTGCTGCCTCAATCGCCTCTATCGTTGGTCGCGTCATATCAACAAACATCCCCACCATCTTAAGCGTATCTTCGTTCACCGCACCCATTTGAGCAGCCATAGCCTGCACATCGATAATCGGCAAACCATTGTTTTTTGTAAGGTCGTCTACGGGATCAGGTTTTTCCTTACTCTGGTCATTCGCCGAAGAATTATCTTCAATCGCGCCATCCTCCAACAAACCCCAGCGGATCAGAAGGCGGCGCAGCTGTCCCAGAGACACAGGCTTAAGCAAACACTCATCAAAACCGTAAGATAAATAGGCCTGACGCTGTGCCATTTGAACATCGGCAGTTAGAACAATAACAGGCGTTTGCTTATCTTGCTCCCGATCCATTGCACGCACTTCTTTGATAAGGCCATATCCGTCCATCTCAGGCATATGCAAGTCTGTGAACAAAATACCGTATTCGCCAGACTTATAGCGCTCCAGAGCCTCGACACCGTTTTCAACAAAATCAGCATCAACGCCTAGCAAATCCATTTGTCGCTGTAACACATCACGTACTGTGGCCGTATCTTCTGCAACAAGCAGACGACGAGGCCCTTCGATGACCTTACGGTCAATCTGGCTGGCGGCTGACTTCACAGCCTCGCCCAATCCCGCACGGCTGGCAGGTTTAGTGAGATAAGTTGCGCCCATCGCACGGCAAGAATGCTGCAACCCGTAATCGTCTCGAACCGTATACATGATAAGTGCCGTAAACGGTCTTATCTCGCTGATCTGCTTCATCACATCCAGCCCCAGAATATCCGGCAGTCCCTGATCGACAATCGCAACGTCAAAGGGACGGCGCTTAATCATGTCAAGAGCTTCGACACCATTGGCACAATGGACGACTTCCGCCCCCATTGAACGCAAAGAGTTTTGGATTTCCTTAGCTCCCATCGGATGATCTTCGACAGACAATACAGCAATACCGTCAAGCTTCGGCAGCGCGATACTGGTTTGGTCCGTTGCCACAGGCAATGTCGGAATTTCGAACCAGAAGGTTGAACCTTCTCCTTCAGTGCTGAAAACACCGATCTTACCGCCCATAAGCTCTACCAGCTTCTTACATATTGACAGGCCAAGCCCCGTGCCACCGAACTTACGTGACGTTGAGCTGTCTGCCTGTGAAAACGGTTTAAACAGGCGCTCACACGCCTCTTTTGACATACCAATCCCAGTATCTTGCACCTCAAAGCGGATACCGATCTGGCCATCTTTTTCTTTGATATGTTGCGTATAGGTATTAATGACTAGCTTCACGTGACCGTCAGACGTAAATTTAAGCGCATTGCCCATCAGGTTCATTATGATCTGGCGCAAGCGCTTGGGATCACCCTTGATAACAAAAGGCACCTGGTCATTAATATCATCAAGAAGCGCGACATTCGGCCCACCTTTTTTAACCGCAAGCGCCTCAATCGTACCACGTGCAAGCAGGCGGATAGGCACCTCAAAGTCATCCAGCTCCATTTGGTCTGCATCCATCTTGGCGAAGTCAAGAATATCATCGAGAATTTCCAGCAAGCCGCTCGCTGATTCACGTGCCGTACCAACCATATCGGCAATACGCTGAGTCGGTTTTTCCTCGGCAATCAATTCCAAAAGTCCGAATACAGACTGCATCGGTGTACGGATTTCATGGCTCATCGTGGCAAGAAAGTTCGATTTCATCTCGGCTGCTGCATCTGCCTCGGCGACCTTTTGCTTAAGGTCTTCTTCGGCCTTTGAATGCTCCGTCACATCAATCATCTGAACCAATCGGCCAAGCTTTTTGATAGATGTGACGTGCAGTTTATAAGCACGTCCTTTAAGCAAAAGGTTTTGTGAGTGATCCGAGGTCACCAGCGCGTGCAAATCATCACCGCCAATCTTCAAAGCATCAAAGGCCTTATTACCCGTGATGATTTTATTCCCGCCGTCAAGCTCCGTTAAAAAAGCCGGCTCATCAAAATGATGAACAGAAAATTGTTGCGCCTCACTCATAATTCGCCCCTTGCTAAGCTGTGTATGCGAAGCTAGTTTATCAGAAATCAAACGAAAGGTAAGTAGGCTATGGGCTATAAAATCGCAGTTGTTGGTGCAACAGGCAATGTCGGGCGGGAGCTGCTCAACATCATTGATGAGCGTAAAATTCCTGTCGAGAAGCTACACGCGCTTGCGTCTTCACGCTCTGTCGGGCGCGAAGTCTCTTACGGCGAAGACCATAACACTCTGCCCGTAGAATCTCTCGAGCATTTTGATTTTTCCAAAGTTGATTTTGTCCTGTCTTCTGCCGGTGGCGAAGTGGCGAAAGAATTTGCCCCAAAGGCAGCCAAAGCCGGCGCAATTGTGATTGATAATTCCAGCGCATTCCGCATGGATCCAAATGTTCCGCTCGTCGTTCCCGAGGTCAACGCCGAAGCGCTCAAGACGCATCAAGGTATTATTGCCAACCCGAATTGCTCGACCATTCAGCTGATGGTCGCCCTGAAACCGATCCATGACAAGGCCAAAGTAAAGCGCGTTGTCGTGAGCACCTATCAATCCGTTTCAGGCGCCGGCAAGGCCGCAATGGATGAGTTGTTCAACCAAACGCGCTCTGTCTTTGTGGCTGAAACAATGAAAGGTACAGAGTTTCCAAAGCAGATCGCCTTTAACGTGATCCCTCAAATCGATAGCTTCATGGATGACCGTTCGACAAAAGAAGAATGGAAAATGAAGGCTGAGACAATGAAAATCCTCGGCAAGGACGTCAAACTCGTTGCGACTTGCGTAAGAGTACCCGTGTTTATCGGCCACGCTGTCGCGGCTCATATTGAAACAGAAAATGAAATCTCGGCTATCGAAGCAATGGAACTCTTCCGCAGCACAGCCGGCATCACATTGATCGATCTGGAAAATGAAGAGCTGGAATATATGACGCCGCAAGAAATCCAAGGCGAAGACGATGTCTACATATCTCGTGTACGCGAAGACAGCACGGTTGATAACGGTCTGGCTTTCTGGTGTGTGGCGGATAACTTGCGTAAAGGAGCCGCACTAAACGCAGTTCAAATCCTCGAACGCCTGATCGCGCATTAACTCTATACAGGATTATCCCTTTGTATAGCTTCGCGCTTTAACGCCCGATCCGGGCTCACCTACAGTCGTCGCAGAGACCTTTACGCTTGGGGCAACATTCAAACCGGCTTGCGCTTCTCCGGGTTTACGTCGCATATGGGCACGACGTTCATGCATACGCGGGGCAGAACGCTTAACAAGCTGCCCCCTCACCCCTTTTGGAAAACCGACCTGTGTCGGCACATCTTCTCTTTCAGGCAAAGGCTCGACGACTTCGACTGTATGATAATCAAAAAAAGGCCCTTTTGATGAGACGCGCCCTTTGCGCTTATCGGCACGTTCGGTGACAATGGTGTTTCTTGGTTTATTGATATCCATGATAAGTGGCAAGAAACTCTGCACGGCCAAACGCGTATAATCTTCATCATTCAAAGCATCATCAGGCGCAAAATTTCTGATTGCAACGCTGTCAGGAACACCGTTTTCCCAAACAACCAGACAACTGCACAGATTTGTTTTTTTCCGGATACTCCCTGTATACATGACACTGCGCTCTCCGTAATCCACAGCAATCGAAAAAAGTGTGAAATTGATTTCAGGCTGGTTACTATATTCGATATCCATTTCAAAGTAGCAGGCCGGAAAGGGCAGATATAAATTTTCAACATTTGGTGCTTGAGGCTGAATAACGGGCTGGCCCTGATATACTTTGAGGGTTGGCAACTTAAACTTGATAGCGCCTCGTAAATTTTTTTTAAAGGCAGCAAATATCTTTCTATGGTGCTGCATATAACTCATATTTTGAACTCGCTTAGGAGTAGTCAAAGCTTTATTTTTTCCAAGAGCTTTTAAAATATCCTGAACACGACCAACCGAGCTTTCATGCTGGCGCTCTTCGTCACTAGCAAAATTACTCATATCGCCAGCTGCGACGAGCTCACTACGTGTAATGCCCATGCGCTCACTGACCTCGGCCATGATCGCTTTGTTTTCGCACTCAATGGCAATGTATTGATCTGTGGAATTACTCAAAAATGTTTCAAGCACCAAAGCAATGTCATCGCCCTCCTCCAAACGAATATGGATCGGCAAAGCCGGTTTAAGCGGTTTTTCTTTGAGAACGGAAAAGTCTTCGTCTATCTCGGTTTTTAATTCTTCGATTGCTGCGCGTTTTGTATCCTTATCCACTTCCTCAGAAAGGTAGAGACCGAAACGCATTAGCTTATGCGGCATTTCGTAAAGGCCGGAAACACCGTCCACATCCTTGATTTTGCGCAATCCATAAAGCATAAGAATCTATATAGCGCACAGCCCAAAAATATGTCAATTAAAAACGTTCAAACCATACGTCTCCTGCGCCAAATCATCAGCTATATGCTGGAACACAAAAGAGTAGCCTAGCTTGTCTTCGGTACAGATGCGCTTGGCTGGCTGGGCGGTTTGGTATCACTGCTGTCATCGCGGATGATCGGCTTGCCATCTAGCAAATCCTTAATCTCATCACCAGATAGCGTTTCATATTCCAATAGTCCCTTGGCCAGTTTCTCAAGCTGATCGCCATGATCCGTCAGAATTTTGCGCGCCTTCTGGTAAGCCTCATTGACGATACGCTTGATTTCCGCATCGATCATCGCAGCCGTGGCCTCGGACATATTTTTAGACTGCGCAACCGAGTGACCAAGGAACACTTCTTCTTGGTCAGAGCTATAGCGCAACGGCCCCAACTCATCGGACAAGCCCCATTCCGTAACCATTTTGCGAGCCATATTTGTCGCCATTTGAATATCGCTAGACGCTCCCGTTGTGACTTTGGAATGGCCAAAGATCAACTCTTCGGCAACACGTCCACCCATAGCAACCGACAAATCCGCTTCAATCTTGTCACGCGCCATAGAAATACGATCACCCTCGGGCAAACGCATCACAAGCCCGAGCGCACGGCCACGAGGAACAATCGTTGCTTTGTGAATGGGATCGGACTCAGGTTCATGCAAAGCTACAATCGCATGGCCTGCCTCGTGATAAGCCGTCAGCTCTTTTTCCTTTTCGGTCATAACCATAGAACGACGCTCGGACCCCATCATGACTTTGTCTTTTGCGTCTTCAAGATCTTGATGCGAAACAAGGTCTTTGTTACGTCTGGCAGCAAGCAAAGCAGCCTCATTGACCAGATTGGCTAAATCCGCACCAGAAAAACCCGGTGTTCCGCGTGCGATCACATGGGCATCGACATCATCAGCCATCGGCACTTTTTTAAGGTGAACCTTCAAAATCTTTTCTCGGCCCTTGATATCAGGATTGGGCACCACGACCTGACGATCGAAACGGCCGGGACGCAATAGTGCTGGGTCGAGAACATCAGGGCGGTTTGTT
>CAXGMH010000046.1:0-17191 GCA_964010795.1 uncultured Alphaproteobacteria bacterium | reverse complement strand
GCTTCGCTCGGACTCGCTTTCTTCGTGTGAGAGTTTGAGTCCTGTCATTCGGTCAGCCTCCATCTGCATAACGGTCTCCAGATGCTGGTTGGACAGTGTCTGGAAATAGGCCGTGTAATCTTGTGAGGTGAAGGCATTATCGTTTCCGCCAAGTCGCCTGATCGTTTGTGAGAATTCACCAGGTTCCAAGTTGTTAGTACCCTTAAACATCAGGTGTTCGAGGAAATGCGCAAGGCCGCTTTGCCCCTCCGCCTCATCCGCAGCGCCGACATTGTACCAGACCATATGAGTGACCACAGGTGCGCGTTGGTTTTCAATCAGGATTACGTCCATGCCGTTGGAAAGAGTGAAGTGCTGTGCGCCGAATACAGGCAATGACTGCCCGTCGCTGGGTTGTGCGCTGGCCCATATTGGTAAAGTGAAAGACATTAGAAATAAAAGAACGGTTATATGTTTCATGATAAACAAAAACATAGAGCGCTTTTGCCCCGCGGTCTAGCCCATGCCCAATTGCGGTGCTTACTTATACAGGGCTGTTTTATTTCAACAGGCTTGGAACGTCGCCTTCATTCAAAGGCGCTCCCTTTTCGATCTGCGATTGTAGCCGTTCAGCCTCTTTGGGTGCGTTAACCACAGAACTTACAGGGTTTTCGCTGTTATTCGGGAAGTGGATGATCTTTTTAACCACAGGCACTTGATGTTGGCCGACAGTGCCATATTCTTCATCCAGTTTCTGGCGAATATTGGCGTCTGTTTGTGTCGCACCAAGTTTTCTCATGAAACTCTCATCCAGTGATCTGTCCGTACTGCTTGCGTTCATATTTGTGTTCGCGGCCTCGGAGACTGGCGAAGTTTGTGAGGTCTGGTTATTTCCGAACAAAGTGCGCTGCACATTTTCCTGAGGTGAGACTTCTTGTGGTCTTTGCATTCCGGGCTGCGGCTTAGGCAGGTCTAGTGTAGCCGGGATTTCCAAAGGCGCGTGTTTTACGATCTTAAACTCATCCGGTGAACTTTGCCCTTTAATACCAAGGGTTTTAGCGATACCGCCCGAACAGGCAGAAAGAAGAGAAATACTCACAGCGCATAGCGCGAATTTATATAAGCTTTGTTTCATACCCGTTTATCCTTTTTTGTGTCGTGGCTCAAAGAATAAACCATCAATGAGCAGGAGGGCAACACCGATTGTAATCATTGCATCTGCCAGATTAAACGCTGGCCAGTGATATCCCATCAGATGTAAGTCGATAAAATCGGCCACAGCGCCAAAACGCAGACGATCAATGACATTGCCAAGCGCGCCGCCGATAACCATCGCCAAAGGGATGGTTGTGGAAAGGCGATTGCTGGTTACCATCCAGACAGCCAGACCTGTGCTGACTGCAATAGAGAGAAGCGAAAGCCAGATATGGCTGTTCTCAAGGCTGGACATAAGGCCAAAGCTTACGCCTTCATTCCATACCATAACCAGATTGAAGAAGGGTAGAACCTCAAGGCCGTAAAACGGCAGGCGCTCATTTGCTCCGAGCCAGCTGAAGAAATCAAGCGGTGTGTGCTCTTGTTGTATGATGAATTCGAGCACCCACCATTTGGTTAATTGATCGCTGATGATAATAACCGCGATTAAACCAATGAGCAGCAATAGACGCTTTGTGCAGAAAGCGGGATTATCCATCCTTATGCAGCCTTTCTGTGTTTGATATACCAGCGTACGGCTTCTGCATCTCTTGGCGATACATTCGGGAATTCCGGATCGGTTCCTACATCTGGCAAAATTTTCCAGCAGCGCTGGCATTTCTCACCCTCTGCTCGGTGGAAGGCTACAGCAACATCAGGAGAGTCATTAAGTCTGACAGCCTCTTGTGGTGCTTGTGTGATCGCAGAGACCGTAACTTGTGACGTAATACAGATTTCGGCCATATCCTGTCCGTCAATCATACGCATCATTTCATCGGAAAGATAGAGATGCGGATGCGCCTCAAGAGAAGAGCCGATAGTTTTATCCTTGCGGTAAGGCTCAATCACGGCCAGCACGGCACGACGAATTTTGCGCAGGGCGCTCCATTTCTCTGCCAATGCTTCATTTTGCCAAGATGACGGGATTTCGGGGAAGCGGCGAAGATGTACGGATTGAGCATTGTCGTCGAACAGGCCTTGCGGTCTGTGTGACCAGGCTTCCTCGGCAGTGAAGCAAAGGAATGGCGCAAACCATGCTGTCAGACAGTCAAAGATGTGGTAAAGCACGGTACGGCAGGCGCGACGCTCAAACAGGTCCGGTCGGTCGCAATAAAGTCTGTCTTTGCGAATGTCAAAATAGAAGGCAGACAGATCAACCGCACAGAAATGGTGTAATGCCTGTGTGATGCGGTTAAAGTCGTAATCCTCAATCCAGCCTTTCATCTTGGTGTCCAGATCATAAAGCTGGTGCAACATGAGCTGTTCCAGCTCTGGCATATCCGTATAGTCTTTCTCATCAAGTAGTTCGGCTTTGTTGAGATCGGCCATAGCGCCGAGCAGGAAGCGGAATGTGTTACGAACACGGCGGTAAAGGTCGCCACTTGATTTCAAGATGTCATGGCCGATACGCACGTCTTCGGTATATTCAGTGCTGGATGTCCAAAGACGCAAGATATCTGCACCGTATTGTGTCCAGAGGTCTTCGGGGTTGATGACATTGCCCAAAGATTTGGACATTTTATAACCCTTCTCATCAAGTACGAAACCGTTGGTTACAACCATTTTATATGGTGGTGTGCCGCGTGTGCCGACACTTTCGAGCAATGATGACTGGAACCAGCCGCGATGCTGATCCGAGCCCTCGAGGTAAAGGTCGGCCGGCCATTTCAGGTCGTCGCGGTCTTCGAGAACGAAAGCATGGGTTGATCCGGATTCAAACCAGACATCGACAACATCAAAGATTTGATCGTAATCCTCGGCCTTATAGTCACTGCCTAGGAAGTCAGATGCGGGGCGAGACCACCATGCATCCGCACCTTCTTCGCAGAAGATGTCGTAAATACGGGCGTTCACAGTGTCGTCGCGAAGCAGTTCTCTTGTTTCTTTGTGAACGAAAATGGCAATTGGAACACCCCAACTTCTCTGGCGAGAGATGCACCAGTCAGGGCGTTCGGCAACCATAGAGCGAATACGTGTTTCACCGCGCTCCGGAACCCAACGGGTTTGCTCAATCCCCTTAAGGGCTTTGTCGCGCAGGCCGTTTTCCTCCATAGAGATAAACCATTGTGGTGTAGCGCGGAAAATAACAGGTGCTTTTGAACGCCAGCTATGCGGGTAATCATGGCGTAAAGAGCCTTTGGCCAACAAAGCGCCTGCATCTTGCATCAGTTTCAGCGGTGCGAAATAGCCGTCCGAGAGCTTGCCGTCCTTATCCATGATCGCCAGACCTGCGATGATTGGAACATGGGGGCGGAAGCGGCCTTGTTCGTCAACATTGTCTTCGACCTTGATGCCGAATGTCTGGCCGAGTACGAAGTCGTCCGCACCATGTGCAGGGGCACAGTGTACAAAGCCTGTACCGGCCTCATCTGTTACAAAGTCACCGGGCAGCATGGGCACATCGTAATCCCAGAAACCATCCGAGCCTTCAAACCCGCGAAGTGGATGCGCACAAACAGAACCTTCGAGGTCGCTTCCCTTGAAATCAGCCAGCTTTTCGAATTCAGTAACCTTGGCCGCATCCATGACACTTTGAGCTAAAGCAGGTGAAAGCAATAGTTTTTCGCCGACTGTTACACATTTCGCATCTTCACCAACGCCCTTGACCTCGTAAAGCGCGTAATCCATATCCGGTCCAAAGGCGACCATTTTATTAGACGGCAATGTCCATGGTGTTGTTGTCCAGATCACCACAGACGCACCTTGCAAGGCTTCGTGGCCAGTTTGGGTGATAGGGAATTTCACCCAGACTGTGACGGATTTATGCTCGTGATACTCTACTTCGGCCTCAGCTAGGGCTGTTTTCTCAACCGGCGACCACAGGACAGGCTTGTAACCGATGTAAAGAGAGCCATTCATAAGGAATTTGTGAATTTCACGAGCGATAGAGGCCTCTGATTTTGTGTGCATAGTCAAATAAGGGTTTTCCCAATTCGCACAGATACCAAGACGTTTAAAGTCTTCGCGTTGCTGATTGACCCAGTGTTGGGCGAATTGACGGCATTCTTCGCGGAAATCAAGTGTCGGCACGTCGTCTTTGTCTTGTCCTTTGGCGCGGTACTGCTCTTCGACTTTCCATTCAATCGGTAGGCCGTGACAATCCCAACCCGGTACGTAAGGTGCATTAAAGCCTTGCATTTGGCGCAGACGGTTGGCCATATCCTTGAGGGTCTTTTGGAATGCGGTTCCCATATGTGCACGGCCATTCGCATAAGGAGGCCCATCATGAAGAATAAAGTCTTTCGCGTCTTTAGATTGTTCGCGCAGCTTCCCGTAAAGATCGATTTCCTGCCAGAATTTCAGCCAGTTCGGCTCTGTTTGTGGCAAGTTGCCGCGCATCGGGAATTCGGTTTGCGGTAGGAAAACAGTGTCTTTGTAAAAATCAGCGTCGTAGCTCGTCATATTATCTCGCTTATCTATTGTCTTATGGCGCGCCTATATCATTCACGCGCCTTTAATTAATCGTAATTGTAATGGAAAATAAAGAGGAAAATCCCGGTCGCTCACATGGGCGCCGGGTTGATAATTCGAATAATGCTGTGTTGGGCTTTTATTCTCATGATTATACTATGCGTAAGGCAGCGCCTGATTGTCAAGATTTGATCGGCGCAGGGGCGAGGGTGATGGCTGGCGACTTTTTGACCTCACGCTTTTTCTCTTCCTTTGGCGGCGTGCCGGAATGCACCGTCCAGTCACCCATTGCAACGCGTTCAGCATAATAACGCCCTTTAAAATCATCTATATATAGGCTTGGAAGAATTAGGGCGGCTATTAAAGGCGATCCCGAGACAAGGGTTACCACTGTCATGAAAATTATTGTTTTTTCCAATAGGCTGCGTAGAGATATTCCACTTTGTATTTCGAAGTTTATCGCTGCCGATCCCTCAATGCTGTTTTTATCGCCTTTCTCAGGTTTTGTATTAAAGTAATAATTCGGATATTCGATGCCTGTATGGCGTGTAAACTCTTTCTCAATATAATGACTTGTCACTGCAGTCATACTTTTTAAAAATGCGGAGCAGACCCCGGCAATTGTTAATAATATCGCAAGGCTAAATGGCTCACCTGAGTTCATGGATTCCATTGTGAAATAGAACGCGCTTGCATAACTCAAAAACAAAGGCTTTGTATCTGGTTGCGCAAAAATATTAATGGGGTGCAGCTTGTGTAGGTGAGGTAAGTATCCACGCGCATCAATATGTTTTGCGGGCGCATAGAACAAATTATCCATCGCTTTGTAAAACGCTTTTTTGAGACCACCTTTATTCATAATGTATTTTTTTAGATGGTTATGAATAATTTTGCAATATGTTTCGCGCTTGCTCGCAGTCTTTGGCCATCTGGGCTGTGAGGGCATCGAGACTGTCGAACTTGGCTTCGCCGCGCAGGAATTGCACAGGGCGCACAGTTAAGGTTTTACCATACAGGTCGCCGTCAAAATCAAAAAGATATGTCTCAACCAGAGGTTCTTTGGCCTGAAACATCGGACGGATGCCAATATTGGTGGCGGCTTGTTGCCAGTTGTTTTCGCCTTCTATTTTTACAAATGTGGCATAGATACCTGTGGCGGGGCATAGATACTCGCCAAGCAGCATATTAGCGGTCGGATAGCCGAGCTCTCTTCCACGCTTATCACCGTGGACAACCGTTCCTTCAATTTCCCATTCATGACCGAGAAGGGCGTTCGCGCTTTTGAGGTCGCCTCGGCGCAAGGCATGGCGGATTTCGGAAGAGGAATAGATGGTTTTATTTTCATCACTGAGCGCCGGAATGATCTCGGTCTCAAAATCACCGCAAGTGCTTAACGTCTGTGTTGTCCCCTGGCGCTTGGCTCCAAAACAAAAGTCGTGGCCGACCACGATGCCCTTTACCTGAGCGCCGTCCCGCAGCATCTGTTGGATAAAGTCTTGTGCAGAAAGAGAGGCGAGCTCTTTGTCAAAGGGCGAAAAACACGTGAAATCAGCAGCGCAAAGCGTTTCAAACAATATGGCTTTTTGATGGTCTGAAGTCAGTCGGAACGGCTCTATATCATTCCCGCCAAAGAATTGTCGTGGATGTGGTGTGAAGGTGAGAATGCCGAAAGGAGCATTGAGCCTTTCAGCCATCGTTTTTGCGCGGTCGATGAGGATTTGGTGCCCGCGGTGCACACCATCAAAATTGCCGATCGCAATAACGGCACCTTTATGCGTATTGTCGATCTCGTATATAGAGTTGTAAATTTTCATGCCACTCTCTTAGCCGAAAAAGCGTAATCGATAAAGCCTATTCTTGTTTGCGTGATTTGCGCTTGGCCAATCGGAATTTTGAAAAGAGTGGTTTGCTCTCTTGTTTTTCGGAAACAGACTGCAAAGCGGAACCGCGCCCTGAAAGTGACGGATTGGTCATGAAAAAGCTATGCGCGCTGAACGGAATGTCGTCGCTGTCTGGTTTAACACGCAGATAGCGGCCATCAGGCTGCATAACCCAGCTGTTCATTGTGTCCTTGATATTGGCCTGTAATATCTGGTCGAGCACTTGCTGGTGCACGGTCGGGTTTTCGATGGGGATCAATGCCTCGATACGGTAATCAAGGTTTCTGGTCATCATATCTGCAGAGGCCATATACAGTTTTGCATTGCGGCTCGGCAGCTTTTCTCCGTTGGCAAAGGCGTAAATGCGGGCGTGTTCAAGAAAGCGCCCGACAATAGAACGAACCTCTATATTCTCGGACAGGCCTTCTATGCCCGGAATTAAGGAGCATATGCCGCGAATAATAAGTGTGATTTTAACGCCGGCCTGTGATGCGGTGTAAAGCCTGTCGATCATATCCTGATCCACAAGTGCGTTCATCTTTGCCCAAATTGCTGCGGGTTTTCCAGTTTCTGCATTGGCAATTTCTGCATCAATAAGTCCGTATAATGTTTCACGCAGGTTAATGGGCGCGATCGCCAGTTTCTCAAGTGTTGTAGGCGTTGCGTAACCCGTCATGAAGTTAAAGAGTTTGGCTGTATCCGAGCATAAAACAGGGTCGCAGGTAAAATAAGATAAATCTGTATAAAGCTTAGCTGTTACGGAGTGATAATTGCCTGTCCCGAAATGTGCATATTGCACAATCTTTTGTCCTTCGCGACGCGTGACCAGAGAGAGCTTTGTGTGGGTTTTAAAATCAACAAAGCCAAAGACTACTTGTGCGCCGGCACGTTCAAGGTCTCGTGCCCAACGGATATTCGCTTCCTCGTCAAAGCGAGCTTTAAGCTCGACCATGGCGGTGACGGATTTTCCGGCCTCTGCGGCTTCGATCAAAGCCTGAATGATCGGAGAGTCTTTGCTTGTTCTATATAAGGTTTGCTTGATGGATAAGACATTCGGATCGCGTGCGGCTTGTCGTAAGAATTGCACGACAACATCAAAGCTTTCATATGGGTGATGGACGAGGATATCCTTCGCAGCAATTGCTGCGAAACAATCACCGTTATAGTCACGGATACGTTCGGGGAAACGTGCATTAAAAGGTTGGAATAAAAGCTCGTTCGGTGCATCAGAGACAAGCTCTTTCAGGTCGGATATCGCGACCAGCCCGTTCACTTCGTCAATGTCATATTCAGATAGCTCGAGATGTTCTTCCAGAAACTCACGCATTTGCGGTGTGTCATTGCGCTCCATGGCGAGGTGAATCACCGTGCCGCGCCGCCTGCGTTTAAGGGCGGTTTCGAATGTTTCTACAAGGTCGTCGGCCTCATCTTCCAGCTCCAGCTCTGAATCGCGGATGATGTGGAACATGGCAAAGTCTTTGAGCTCATATGGCGGAAAGAGGTCGTTTAGATGGTGCACAATAACGTCCTCGACAAGGCAGTAATGCCTCTTATCATTATCTAGTCTTAAAAAGCGCGGAATGCTCGTTGGAAGGGGGATAACGGCCTCAAGTTGAGCTCCGGTATCTTTGTTTGTCATCATCAGGACAATCGCCTTGCCTTTGTTGGGCAGGAAAGGGAATGGATGCGCCGGATCAACAGCAAGGGGTGTAAGCAGCGGGAATACCCCTTGCTCGAATTGTGTGTCTATGATGCTGCGTTTTTGTGCATCCAATGTATCATAGGGCAGGATGCGAATGTCTTGTTGTTCCAGTTCGGATTTGAGAGCGAGCCATGTTTGCTGCTCTTCGAGCTTTAGTTCATCAGTGATAGTGTCAATTGCGGCCAGTTGCTCTTTTGGCGTTTTGCCGTCCATGCTGGTTGTGGTTACATATGAGCGAAGCTGTGTTTTAAGGCCGGCAACCCGAACCATGAAGAACTCTTCCATATTGGAGGCGAAAATGCTTAAAAATCGCACGCGCTCCAAAAGTGGGTTCTCTGCTTCTTGTGCTTCTTCCAGAACGCGACGATTAAAGGCAAGCCAGCTTAATTCGCGGTTGAGGTATCTTTGGTTAGGGTCAATCATGACAATAGATTAGCACAACTTATTGTGATGTCAGCGAAAATTTATCGGTCTAGTTTAAGGGAGGAAGGGAGATGTCTAGCGAACGTCCATTACGCCGCTTTCGCGGTAATTTTCGATAAAGTCCATAAGCAAGCGCTGGTCTTCGTTTTGTCGTTCAACCAGCTGCATGGCAATTTCCATGTCATTGGAAATACGCTCCATTACTTCGATCTGGTTATAAAGAGCCGCAGCATCTTCAGAGAGTTGTGGGCTCTCTTGTGCATCAGCGGTCTGAATGCTTTGCTCATCAGTGTTTTTACGCGTCAAAATGTCAATGGGCTTTGTGATGATGCCTGTGACGGCGCAGCCTTGAAGCAAGATTAAAAGAGACGTATAAGTTGCAATATTCTTTATCATAGAAATTGTTATACCGTATTTTGGTGAATAAAAACAGTCTTTCTTGCTTGTGGTTTTGAAAACTTCCTGTAGGCTTTACGGGCACTGTTTTGAAATATTTTGGGAGAATTTCATGTCTAAATACTTACGTTACGCTTTATTATCTTCAACTGTATTAGGTATGGGGGTGGCGTATTCAGTTACGGCAAGCGCGCAAACTGTCACATTAAGCTCGGCTCCTAACGGCAATATTTCCAACCCGTCTGGAAATAATTATTCGATCATATCCAATAAATTAAATTTTTTTACGGATACCTTTCCGGCTATTGTGGTTGATACAGATGCGAATCTGACGGTGCCGGTGGGTATGTTTGTTGATGGGGGTGGTGGAGCAGCGATACAGTATGATTATATTGATGCTGGCTCGGACGCCGTCTTTAACTTGAATAGTGGTGGTCAAGTGAACGCAGGCAGTAACGGGTCAGGGACTGATCTCGCTGCTATTCGCTCTGCGACAGGATTGGATATTAACTCATTGACGCTTAATCTGGACGGGGCGATTCAGACATTAGGCTTAACACGGGCTGTTGGCTTAAGTGAGGGCACGATAGATAGAGTTGATCTATTTATTACCGGCAACGCCAATATATCAAGGAGCGGTGGATCTTCTGTAGATTTCGATTTAAGAAACGCGAATGCAAATGGTGTTCACGTCACAGTCAGCGGAGCTCCGACTTTTGCTTCTCCGGCAAGTTTTACGGCACTTAACGGAAATGATACCTTCACCTTCAATGATACTGGCGCAACAGCCTATGGCAGTATCCTCGGCAATGGCGGGGCGGACCAGATTTTCATAAATACCGATACGATTTCTTTTAGCGGCGCTGTCAATCTTGGTACGACGACAGGCGATAATATTATTTATGACGCGGCAGGCACAATGACGTTTGATAACGGAAATTTTATTTCTGCCAACGAGTTTCGTATTTATCAGGGAACAGTTGATTTTGACGATGCCCGTATCAGGTTCTCCAATAATGTTGTGTTGGGAGAAAACGGTACATCTAATAATGCGACGGTGCGTTTGGATGCAGATTCTGAGATTACAGGGCTCAACATATACAAACAAGAGCTTTCAAACGGGACAGCAACTTTAAATCTGGACACGTCTGCGGGCGATCTGAGTGGTTTGGGGCAAATCGGAAGCACAGCCGTGTCCTCTTTTATGGATGTAGTGAATATCACAGGTGGTGGTACCTTTTCAACCTCCAACTATTTTCGTGCAGTGACTACAAACTTAGCGGATAACACGACATTTGAAATGAACGGAGACTGGTTTTACGGCGATATGATTGGATCGTCAGGTGTGAACACAGTGACCTTTAATGACGGATCAGTCATTGCGCCCAGCGCAACTTTATCACTTCTTGGTGGTGACGATGTTGTAACACTTAATGGCGATGTTTCCCTTTTGGGTGACAGTCTTGATTTTGGTGCAGGGGACGACATCCTTAATGTGATAGGTGATGCACAAACGCCTGGTTTTAGGACAAATGTCGATATGGATGGTGGCGCGAACGCAACGCCGACAGGGGATAGAATTCTGGTCAACAGAGACGCTGGCTCTGTGGTCTGGGGGGTGGATTCCGCGATCAGCAACTTCGAAGAAATAAATATCACAGGCGGAACAGTCATCTTTTATAATGACGCCACATTAACCAATGTCCCGAGTATTGTCGTCAATAATTCTTCCTCACAGCTGGCTTTCAGAAATGATGCAGGGGTGAGCAGCGGCACGGTCGACTTGCAAAGCGGCAGCCTTGTCTCCTTTGATCGCGCGGGCGCGACCTTCAGCGTTGATGTTACAGACAGCAATGATGGCGGCGATAATCAAAGCTTTATTTTATCAAACGGTATTTACGACGGTACGATCAGCCTCGGATCAGGGTCGGATACGATCCAAATATCGGGTGGTACGTTCTCAGGAACACACAATGCTGGGGATGGCTCTGATAGCGTTATCTTCAATGGTGGTGCTATGGCGAATGCAACCTTCAATAATGCAGGTGCAATTGATGCAGGTATATCTGTTGCAAGCGGCAATGTAACAATTGACAGCGGGACGAGCATTGATGCTTATTCTCTTTCGGTCTCAAATGCTGCCTCTGTTATGATTGCAGATGGAGTTGACCTCGGAGCAACATCGTTGCTCGGCGATATTACTGTTCAAAATGGCGGAACATTTGGGGGTACAGGCCGGCTTAGAACGGGTGGTACTTTCATCAATCAGGGAACATACGCACCTGGTCAGTCGATCGGGACACAGATCATCACGGGTGACTACTCGCAATCGGCTGGCGGGACACTGGAGATTGAGTTTGATGATACAAGCGTTGACCTTGTTGATATTTCCGGCTCAGCTGTTTTGGCCGGGACGGTAGAGTTGATCGAACTGGCACCGGGCATCCAGCAGACCACAACCCATGTCTTCCTTGAAGCGGATGGCGGGGTAAGCGGTACATTCTCTAACACAGTGGAAAGTTTTTTGAGCGGCACACAGATTCTGGATGCGACTGTTGGCTATACTGCGACTACGGCCTTTGCGGAGTTTTCAGCATTCTCTGATGTTGATAATAACGATGATACGGATACGGGGCCGGATACGACAAAACAGGGCGGTAAAGTTGCACAGGCAGTGAACCGCGTGGCGCTGAGCAATCCGACCACAACGACCACCAATATCGTTAACGCATTGCGTGGTGGTGGTGATGTCGACGCGGCACTGGACTCACAAAGTAACCTTGTCGGCTCTGCCTCTGTTGCGCAGGCCAATGACTCAATCGGTCAGGTCGTTAATGTAGTGCGTACTCGGGTGCGTCCGTCCAATGTACAGTCAACGGGTGTGTCTTCGGGTGAAAGCGGCAAGCTTGAACGCGCCTTTGAAGACCGCAGCTACTGGGTTCAGGCTGTTGCCGGCTATGGCGATATAGATACAGACAGTAATGCAAGAGGGACAGAGTCTAAGAGCTATGGAACGGCTTTTGGTGTTGAATATAATCTTGCAGAATATGACGCAACGCTTGGCGCATTTGGCGGCTACACTTTCACGAACACAGAAGTAGACGGACTGCGTGATGAGGGCGATGTCCATAACTATCAGATCGGTCTATATGGAGCGCATGATCTGGATGGCTCTTTGCGTGTGAACGGAACTGTTTCATTTAGTTATCTCGATTTTGAAACAAGCCGCGTTACGTCTTCCGGTACAGCCAAGGCTGACTTTGATGGTTTTGGCACATATGTAACGGCTGAGGCTCTTTATGATATCGAACAGGATAACGGTCTGACTGTTTCTCCATTCGCGGGTGTTGAAGCAAGCGTTATCCATCATGAAAGTTATAGCGAGACTGGCGCCGGCGTTCTTAATAACAGTGTCGATGGCGAGACAAGCGAGTATCTCTCTTCAGTCGTTGGTGTTGAAGTGGGCGGTAAGCTGGAAAAGCACGGTTTGGACATTGCGCCATTGGCGCGGATCGGCTGGGCGCATCAGTTCCTTGATGATAGTGCCTCAACCACGGCAAGCTTTACGCAGGCGCCAGAGATTACCTTTGAAAGTGACGGGCCGGCAAGAAACCGTAACTCATTGCGCCTCGGCCTTGATCTTGAGATCAGTGACAAAGAAAACAGCAATATCGTTGGATTTGTCCGCTATGACGGGGATATTGCCTCAAATGCGCAAGACCATATCGTTCGTCTCGGCGCTTCGTTGAAGTTCTAGGATTAATAAGGTGAACTTGCCGTAATAAAAAATATATGCTTTATCATAAGAGGGTTAGACGCAATTTTAAGTCGCTTAGCCCTCTTTTTGTATTGGAGATAATGATGAAGCTTTTCACCTTTTTATTTTTATGCCTCTTTACTTTTGCGGCTCAAGCCGACGAGGTTTATGAACGCGTGATGGAAAGCGGGAAGATCCGTTGTGGGTATTTTATTTGGCCGCCATATCTGGATAAGGATGTGAATACAGGCGAGATGTCGGGGCTTTACTATGATCTAACCGAAAAAATAGGGGAGAAGCTCTCGCTCGACATTGAATGGGTTGAGGAAGTCAGCTTTGACGCAATGTTTGTCGGATACCGCGCAGACCGTTATGATATGGTGTGCGCGCCTGTTTTTCCGATGCCATCACGCGCCCGCGCGTCTGACTTTACAATGCCGGTAGCTTATATTCCACAATTTATGTATGCGCGCCATGGGGATGCCCGCTTTGACAATAATTTTGAGCGCGCCAATCAGTCCGATATTAAATTTGCCTTTATTGATGGTGAGGCGAGCCAGTTGATACAAGCTGAACGTTTTTCAAAAGCCCAAGCCTATTCTTCGCTTTCGATAGCGGATGGAAACCAGATTTTAAACGATATCTCGACACGCAAAGCAGATGTTACAGTGCTTGAGGCGTCCAAACCCTCGGCGTTCATCCGTAATAACCCTGACAGCCTGAAACGTGTTGATGGCGGCCCCGTGCAGGTAAGTGCAGTCAGTTTCTCAATCCCGCGGGATGATCCTGAGTTTCGCCGAATGCTGGATATCACAATCGCCAATCTGCACGATCTCGGCCTGATTGAGACAATCTTTGATAGTTATTTACGTAGGGGCACGGATTTCCTGCCTGTGGTAAGGCCATATAGGTATGAATAATTTCTGTTTTCGCTTTTTTCGACCGACACGACCCTGATGGAGAAATTTTTTTTGTGTTGCTCCGGCTTATAAACCAAGAGGCATTAAAGAATAAAACTGTTATTCTTACGCCTGTCGTTTGTCAGGTTTATACCCGTTAAGGGGTGTGGTGCAAGTTACCGCTTTTCTTTTGTTGTACGGGGGAGATACGGATGAGACCACCTTGAGAAGTGTCGAAGCTTGAAAGGAATTCATCAACAATTTTTCCTATCTCAAGAATCTGTATAAGTCCGTCAAAGCTTTTGCCGCTGGCTTTTATTATCTTTTTATCAATACAAGGCGCGTAAACGTCGAGCATGCTTTGCCGTAATTCTGGATTATGGATGTCATAGCCTGCAGCATTCTCAATTTGCTTGACTTTATATTCGGCACGGATTGCATCGACGGCTTGCCAGTCCGGAACAATATCTCTGTTGTTTAGGCGCTCAACAAGCTCATCAGTTGCCTTTACTGCTTCTGGTGGCGGTTGAGTATTGTGGTGTGATAAATTATAAATTGCTCTTACTTTTCGCTTTCCTTCGCTGTCGAAGTAATCTTGCAGTGTAAGTGTCGATAATTTTTGGCCGTCTGATGTTTGAAGTGAAACAATGTGATAGTTGCGAGTAAAGCAGCTGGGGCCATAACTCCAAACACAATGATTCATTGCCTTGGCTTCGATGGACAGCTTTTCTACCGTATCCAGAGAAACGGCAACAACTTGTGTTGTAATCTGAATCGGTTCATCTAATAATGGTTGCCATTCGGAATAATTCGAGTCCGTCATTGTCACCGCTTGTCGTCTTCTGTCAATATCAACGGCGGGGCTGTGCCAATATGCACTGGCGGCAATTTGATCGGACGGGGACATGTCGCCAAACATAGCTGTTCGGGCGGATCGCTGTAATTGGTCGATGACGGTAGGCTCGATGACTTTCATACCACGATTAAGGAGCGTTAAAAGCAAGGCTGGAGCTATCAAACGTTTTTCCAAATCCGCTTTCATGTCTTCTATATCATTTAATGCCTGTTCGAAGTTTTCAAGAACATCAATAACCATTCTGCCGTGGTTATAAAACTGTTCTTTCAGGCGGTTCACTTTTTCAATGGATACGTCCTTTTTCTTGGACGGGCTGCATCGTGCGTAGGCATTAAAGAAATTTGTGACATTGGGATTGTCGCCCACGGCTTGCGCCAAGGTGTAAAATACGTCGTTATAGTTTCGCGCTAGTATCCTTTGCGCCAATCCTGCCCATGTTTTGCCGCTGTTTTTCCATTGTTGCGCGACCCATCCCTTCAAAACACCTTTTGGTTCGCGGTCGAATGTCTGGCCATAGATCTCTGCCGCCGCAACCATTTTCTCGAAAAACTGCGTTTCACCTATTATAATAGGACTTCCGCTATCATTAGCCGGCCAAAAAGAAGGATCGATCACATCAAGATATGGGGCGTATCTCTTAATGTTTTCATGTTTCTTGATCCACGGTTGCTCTTTGTAAATGCGTTTTATCGTACCTTCTGTAACATGAAAGTAATGAGCGGCCGCCTTAAACGGTGACAATCCAGAATCAATGTCGCGCCAGAAATCTTTGTTGCCGAGCATCAAAGGGACAGTTGTCCAGTTTTTAGCAGCACGGGCAAGGGCGATCAAGGCACCTTTGCGGAAGTCTCTTTTTTGAGCTTCACCAGCGTGATGAATGTGGTTGTAGATTTGAAGAGGTGTGTATGGTTGTCCTGGCACTTCATTTTGCACATACGCTTCGGCAAATTCATATTCTTTACTCACAAAGTCTGCGCGGAATATGTCAATGAAGGTGCGAAGCTCTTCTCGCAACACTGCATTTGCTTCGGAGGCTGCCAGATCAGAAACTTTTGCAACGGTTTTTTTGTCGTTTTTCAGCCGTCCAGTATTGATTACGCGCCTTACTCTTTCTCCTAATCTGTTGGTGTCTCTTATTGTGTGGTGGAGCATGTGCTCGGCTATGTCATCAAGGCGTTCAACTTGTTTAGGCGGTTCAACATAAACGGAGCCGGCTTCAAGGAAAGAAAGGATGTTTTTTTCATCAGGATAAGGGGTGTCTCGGAAAAAACCGCTTTTGGCTATGCCGTTTAGAACCACTAACGACAGGTCATCTTTGACGCCTACGGCATTGACGGGGATTTGTTTGTTTTGTTTTCTCTTCGCATCACGTGTTCGCGCCCTCATGACCATAAGGAAGACATCTGTGAGTCCATCCTCTCTTTCTTTCGGGTTTAGCTTAATGTGGCGAAATTGGATAATATCCTGCCACGTGGCAAATTCTTTCTTTAAAACAGGTAGATACGATGCAATGTGTTTTTGAGTTTCTGTATGATTATCACCACAAAGGATACTCTCTTCATACAGAATCGTCTCAAATCGATCATATATTTTTTCATGCAGTTCTTTTTGCATCATCATCCCTTACTGGCATCTAAAGATTGCCATGTGAAAAATGGGTAGCACATTATGGGAAAACTATGCAATCTATATTCTGATACGGGCGGGAGACTTTTAATCTTCAGGCCCTTATGTTCTCTTTGCGTGTTGGACAGTAGTTTACATTTCCTCTTGTGAAACTTTTTAGGTATGCTGAGCGTAAGGAGACGTGATGCAATTTTTAAAAGACCTGAAGCAAGCTGCGATAAGCTGGTGGAAACATGATTCCTTTACGCAAAGCGCGGCTGTTGCTTATTACACGATTTTTTCGTTTCCGGCGTTGATGATTTTGTATTTCTCCGTTGCATCGGCGTATCTGTCGAATTGGGAATTGCAAAAACAGACCTATAACCTGCTCAGCCAGTATTTTGGCGCGCAACCTACGGAACAGTTTCGGCTTATAATAGAAAGCACGGCGCCCGATCAATCCAGTTTTCTGGCCAGTTCTCTGGCCATCGCCGTGCTTATATTTGCAGCCTTGCGACTGTTCTTACAGTTGCAAAAAAGTATGAACTATGTGTGGGACGTGGCACAAGGAGAGGCGATCAACAGCATAATGCACTTGATACAAAGGCGTTTGGCGCCTTTCGCGGTTATGGTTTCAGCCCTTCTGATATTGGCAATCTCTCTTATTCTGACATCGCTGGTGAGCGGCCTGACGGGGTGGCTGAGCAGTTATCTGCCTGATCTTTTTATGGCGATGATCCACTTTGTAAACTTTCTGATCTCTTTTGTCGTGATTTCGGCCCTGTTCACTTTGATACTAAAAAAATTGCCTGATGTTAAATTGAAATGGGATAAAACAGTACCCGGAGGCGTTTTGGCCGCTTTGCTATTTCTGTTTGGCGAGTATTTGCTGGGCTTTTATTTTGGAACCCTGCAACCCGACAGTGCATATGGCATCACGGGTGCGATTATCTTTTTGATGATATGGGTGTCCTACTCGGTGCTCAGCCTTTTATTCGGTGCAGAATATGTTCGTGTTTTACATGAGAGGAAAGATGGTAGCGGAGGAGGGACTTGAACCCCCGACACAAGGATTATGATTCCTCTGCT
>CAXGMH010000045.1:0-17294 GCA_964010795.1 uncultured Alphaproteobacteria bacterium | reverse complement strand
GCTGAGAACATCCCCCAGCGTCACCAGCAATGCATCCAGTGCCGCGTCACGTTCATCGGGTTTTGGCTTTTGAACCAGCACCTCCAGTTCTGCGACATGAGCATAGTGATATCTGGTCGGGGAAAGCGTTATTTCAGGCTCGCCCGCATCGCCGTCACGTAAAATAAGCAATCCTGATGCAGGAATTTTGGTGGGCAATGGCTCATTCCGTAAAACCGCAACGCCGCTCATCCCATTTTGCAGGCATAAAAAAAGGCCCGCTAAGGCCTGTTCTCGTTTTGATGTCATATTTGTTTTATCCTTCGAGCTTTTCCTTCAAAGCCTCATAAAGCTGCTTATGCTTATCAGGGTTGCTTTCTTTCAGTTTGCGTAAATTTTTCAGTTTCCACTGCACAGCAGGGAAGCGCTCATAATCATAGATGCTCCAATCCGGTTCACAGTTTTTGACGCTCAGCAAAAATTCTTTGTCTTTGGCTGTGAGGCTTTTATTAACGATCTCGACAAGCTGTTCACGCGTTGTTTCAAAATCATCATAAGTAAACTCAACATCGCTCATACCCGTGAACTGGTTTTCCATGGCTTGGCGTTGATCTTGGAAGTTTGGCACAAGAACTTCATTGATCGGGCGGTCACTGCATAAAAGGCATAGCAAAAAGCCCGTGCGAACATCATCCGAGAAACCTTCATTTTCCATCAAGAGTTTTACATCAAACAAATCTCTGGGATGTTGACGATCCAGCGCCGCACATATTTTACCGCCATAAAGCTGACCTATTGGCACAACTGGCATTACGGGAGCACGATCAAACAGCTCCTGCGCTGCATCACATAATATCATGCGTGTTGGCGGCATCAATGCACCGCGTCCGACAAGATTAACTTCAATTTTGATTTCTTCGCCATCATGCCGAACAGCGAGCTTTGCTGTATCCTCTTTATAGAGAATTTGCGCGCGCGGCAGAATGGTCTGAATACGCTCTTTAATACGTTGCAACGCTTCATCGATATTTTTAAGTGTGGTTGCACGGTCTTCGATAGGCAAGTAAGTCAGGTCAATATCCACTGAAAAGCGGGGCATATCGCGTACAAAAAGATTGATCGCCGTACCACCATGCAGAGCAAAACATTCCTCTTTGATGACAGCAGGTAGCACGGTCAGCAGAATGTTAACCTGCGCTTTATATTTCGGGTTGCTCATTTTTTTCAAACTCTTTCGGCACTGTTATTTTGTATTTATCTATATAAACCCCGTTTTTGACAAGGCTGCGTGTGCCGGAGCCAAGATCAACATTCGATAAATCAACAAACTCTAGCCACGGATGTTTAAGTTTATCTGACAAGTAGAGAAACAGGCGCTTAACTTTGACCGAGGAGCAATTCTCTAGCAACTCCTGTACCGATTTAGGCCTTAAATCATTCATACCCTCCATCAGCTCATAGCATTCATAAAACTCCTGATGCTGGGGAGCCAGATACAGACACTCCATTATTGCACGGGCGGCACCAGAGACCTTGATAGTGAAACTTGGGCGTTCCAGATCAACAAGCCCCATATCCTCTGGTAAAAAGGATGTCGTATAATAATCTATACGAGTTCCCCAATCATAGTTACGAAACCATGTGGGCAATTTTTCTTTTACACCCCCAAACAAGACGGTGCGTCCCCCTGACAAATCCACATAATGACCCCGTCCCAATAACGATAGCGCTGTTCGTCCACCAACATGTATGGATAATCCCGCCTGATTTTGGAGTGCATATATGCCACCATGATAATCAACATCAGTGCCAGCGCGTTTGAGAGCACCAGTTCCTATAGATTCCAGCCAACCGCTTTTTCTATAGTATTTTTGAAGATCAGTGCTGTATCCCTGCGACGCTAACCACGATGACAACAGCACAGCCCCTGCAGGAGCTGTGCTTAGCATTTTGTTTATTTTGGTTTTATTATCGGTAGCCATACTACCAATATAAGGTCAAAAATAAAGAACATCAAGTGATTTGTTTATTTTAATTTCTATAAAGGTAGTATAGCTACCCTGATAGGGTTAAAAACAAACAAATCTATTTCATCAACCCGTTCGGGTTGATTTTACCTCTTTCATTCCTCTTTTATCCACTTTCATCCCGAACGGGCTCATTTTCATTAAAAATATGCCTGTAAATAAACTCAGAGTTTAGTTTTTGCGATTATTTTAAAGTTAATCATCTGGCCAATTTTTCAAAATCAGCCGTGGCAGTTTGTCATACCAGCGCTTGGCTTCTTCATCGAAACGGATCAGCTTTGGCAATTTGATCTGTGGCACAAGCCAGAACATCACGGCGGTTGAGAGATTACGACCTGTTTTCAGGTTTCTCTGACTGGCTTTGCGAAAGCCCCGCATATCACCTGTTTTACGGCTGTAAGACGCCTGCACATTTTCGACCACTAATAATGACGGCCCGTTGCGTCGATACACAAAGCGAAGCTTGCCATAGCGATGCTCAGGAAAGTTGGACGGATTAATCCGTTTACCGCCTACACCACGCTTTGGCGCATTGGGGGTTGGGATTGCTAACCACCAGCCATCTTTTGACTTTATGACCGTGCCTTCATCAAAACCCGCCATGATTTTACTGGCTTTAGTATAAACCAGACCCGCCGCCCGAATGGAGTTTTGCCCACGCGGATAAATATCACCACGCCAGGTATTGGCCATGCGTTGCCCTAGACCTGACGAATGCACCTGACGACGCATCGCCATTTTCAAACCGTTTGTAGCCTCACGAATGCCGAGTGTTACGGCACGTTCTGCCGTTTGATACTCTTCCTTCATGTATTGTTTAAGGTCACCCTCAATCGCCGCTTTCAACCGCATAGGCATCTACCTTTACAATAAGATTATGCTGATCTTTGACGGGTTCGCCTTGCATGGTGTAACGCTTGTCATCCAAAACAATGAATTGAAGTGTTTTGCCTGCAGGGATATCACTGAGGCGCACCTCAAACATATCTGTTTCCGAATGCACCCGCGCATCAAATACATCCGTGATTTTATCGGGCAAACGATGGATCACCAGCGCATCAGCTTCCGTTTCATCAGTAAAGATAAGACGTGCCGCTTTCCCGAAACGATTAAACAGCACGTCCACCGATTTTATAGCACTATTCCTGAACGTCATCGCCCGATGCCTCATCGGCTTCCAGCTCTTTTTGATAAAGCTCCCATGCTTTATCACGGCTGTCGGCAGAGATGTTTTGACCAAGCACAGCCTCTATCGCTTCTACCTTTGGCTTGCCGTTTTTGGCAAAATCAGTTTCAGGGTTGAGGATTTCAATAGCCTCGATCACATCATCAATGGCGGGTTCGGATTGCTGGGTTTGGACAGGTTTCTGCTCTTTTACAGCTGATGCATCTGCCGATTTGGCAAAGCCGCGTTCAATCAGTGACTTTGCCTCCTCATCAGAAATATCAACCGATTTACCAGGCAGAATAGTTTTGCCGTCAACATGCAGGGTAATGATTGCAATAACTTTCATAGTTTATTCCTCCCTTAGCGCACGGTTGCACAAAATGATGCGTTGGGACGGTACGGCACAAGCAAAGGTGCAGATTGCAACAACAACCAGCGCACAGCTGGATCTTCTTCAAGCCATGATTTGGAGAAGAAACGCTGCGCCCGATACGCCGCTTTTTCATCTTGGATGACGCCGTAACAGCGCGTGCCTTCAAGCTGCGACGTACTGCCGATTAAAACCGTGTAATCAGGAAGCAGTTTTTGCACCTGATCACTTTCATCGACATAACGGTCGTTATAAACCCAGAAATCCAGATCACCGATTGAGCCAACATAGCGGGCAAGCTCATTACCCTGACCAAACGCAATCGGCCCCAGATTGATACCGGCATTGTCACGCAAGCGACGAATATCAAGGAGCTTCTCAACAGACGTATCGGCCTTAAACACACGCCATGCCAGCGCATCCATCACAACCGTGCGGGCAACAGCGCCAGATTTTTCCTGCACTTTGGCAACCCAGTCCTCAAGGTTGTTAAGCGCATTCACGCCTGTTTCACCCCAGCGGGACGAGCCAGCCAGCGCGATAGTCAATTCAGGATCACGCTGAAAATCAACCACCACTGTTGGGTAATCTTCACCGGCAACGGTAATTTTTCCTGTTCGCAAGGCTTCTGCCGCCATGACTTCCTCACGGCGGGTAAGGTTTTCAAGCTGCTTGGTCAGCGTGCGGTTGAGATTGGCTTCAAGGCGTTGTTGCGGGGATAATGTCCCGCCAATTTTTTCGCCAATGGAGCGTTTAAGCGGACGACTTGGATCAAAGCGGCGTTTGTCTTTGGCGTAAGCCGGTTTGAAGCTCTTGGTGATATAACCTTCATCATCGACGACTTTACCCGCTACCAATGGTGACACAAAAGGTGTCAGGCGCGGTTTTGATTTATCGATATCGAAGTGGATTTCCTCGCTATCTTCGGTTTGTTCCTGGCCAAAAAAGACATCCAGCAAAAACGAGCTTGGACGATCCAGCCGTTCGACCACCTTGGTCAGAACATGGGTGCTAAAAATATCTACAGACATATGAGTGTTCTCCTTATGGGTTAAGATTGATTTGAGCGAAGGAAGATGCTTTTGGAGCGTAAACCAGCGCGGATACTTTCCACCGTATGGCCTGTACCAAGCTGAAGCGCGTTTTCGTTAAACTCTCCGCTGAAATACACAACGGCTTCTTTATCTTCGGCGCTGGCATCTACCGTTTCAGCCAAAATGGCATCGGGCGTTTCTGAGCCATCACTTGCAGCTGATGCACTTAAGACAAACTTGCCCGAAGCGGTAATGCGTCCTAGCACAGCACCTTTGGCAAGATTACTGCCAGAAGCGATGGTGATGATGCGTTCGATGCGGGGATACTCCCCCGCTGTCAAATTACAGGGTTTATATTCACCCTGATCGGTAAAACCTGAAGCATGTGTCATGGTTTATAATCTCCTTTATTGTTGAGGTTAGCGGGTTGAGGCGATGCGGTCGGCAACCGTATCGGCAGTGGCGATATGATCATCCCCATCAGAGGCGATTTCAGGATTGGGGATGGACGACATCACGCGCTCGAAAGATGTCGAATTCGACACCTTTGGCTCATCCTTAGGTGCGCTCTTCATCAAATGCTGGGCATCCATGGCATTGATCTCGGTATGAAGAGCAATTTCGTAGCTAAGCTTTTGACGACCTTCTGCGGCTTCACAGCTTAGAATGTCTTTCAATCGCTGTTTTTCTTTGGCTGATCCTTCTGCGTGCAATGATGCAACCAGATCGGGATGATCGGTTTTGAGTTGTTCAAGGTTCATGGGCTTTTTCTCCTTTTTCGGTTGGGTTGAACTAAAAAAGCCCTCCACCATGGTAGTAGTGCGAGGGCTTTGGGTTTTCAGGGATGAAAGTTCTGTAATCAAGCGTTCTAATGATCCGATGCGATCTGCCAAGCCAGCATTAACGGCATGTGCACCAATCATCACGTCACCACCGCCATAATGCTCCAGCACATGATCCGGCGTGACGGATCGGTTGCGGGCAATGGTGGAGACAAACACATCGGCCATGGAGTCAATGCGCGTTTGCAATTTGGCGCGGCCACCATCACTGGTTGGATCGAGGCGTTTGTGCGGGCTTTGCGAGGATACAATCTCTACTGTTTCGGCAGATTCTTTAGCTGACTTTCCACGGTAAATACCAACCACGCCAATTGATCCCAGCGCCGATGTTTCCGATACCACAATTTCATCGGCAGCAGAGGCAATCCAATATGCCCCCGATGCTGCGTCACCAGAAGCATAAGCAATAACCGGCTTTGTACCGCGTGCCTCAAAGATCATACTGGCAAGCTCCGACACGCCGTTCACTTCACCGCCGGGGGAATCAATATCCAAAATAATCGCGCTGATTTGCGGGTTTTCAAGGGCGCTCATAAAATCCCGCGCAATCAATTCATAGCTGGACGCACCGCTGATGGCCGTGAAAATATTGGCGTAACGAAAGAGCGGCCCTGTCACAGGAATAATGGCAACACCATCACGCTCGGTAGCGTTATAACTGTTTTGCAATTGACGACCAAGTTTTGCAGCAACCGCCTCAGGTGCCTCATTTTCACGGGCGGCCACTTCTAAAATCGTGTGCAGGGCTGTTTCAGTGATCGCCCATGGATCACCGGTTATGCGGTTCCAGATTCTCATCATTATCCTCTTTTTCTTGAGTGTTGGTGTTTAAAATGCTGTTCACATCATTGATCGTTAGACCAAGTTCCGTAATCTTGGCTTTTTCACGGGCAAGCTGTTCCAAGACTTCTTCCCAATCCAAGCCTTGGCTGGCACATTCATCTTCCAGCGTGGAAAGACCAATTTGCATGCGTAGATGTGCGGCTTTGGCTTCCTTAACAGGATCAACCCAGCCACGACCGGGGCCGATCCATTTGCAGCGTGTCCATGCGGCTTTGTTCTCATAAAAATCAGGGGCTTCAATGAGCCCCTTGTTAATCGCTTCTTCCAGCCATAATTCATAAACAGGCCTTGCCCAGTAAGTCGCAAGCCACTGGCGTTGCGCCGAGAAATACCGCCACGCTTCCAAGAGTGCCGCACGGGCGCTTGAATAATTGGTTTTGGAGAAATCCTTCATCAACAATTCAAACGGGATATTGAGGCCTGCACCAATATGACGCAGGACATTTTCAACAAACTGGCCATATCCGCTATTCGGACGGCTTGGCGTAAAGGGTGCGACTTTATCGCCAGGAAAGATCGGAATAATTGATCCACCCTGCAGACGAATATCCCATTCATTACGGGCGGCAAGATAATCCTCAACCGACCCGCCAAACATCTCGCCAATGCTTTCACCATCCAGCGGTGTTTCAATAAACGCCGCAATCATGGCATTGACCACCGCCGCCTGAAGCTCTGATCGCTCGTAATGATCCAGCATTTTAAACATCGGCATAATGGAGGTGAGAAGCGGCTTCCCACGGTGCTGACCTGTCCGTTCCTTATCATGGATATGTAGAACACGACGGCGACCAAAACTTGTCACTGTTGGAATACGCTCCCAATCACTGATATCAACGCCAAACCCCAAATATGCATCACCGGGATGGCTCTTGCGGATGTGATAGGCGCGCGGTGCGCCGTACGCATCAATCTCAATCCCAGCGCGAAGATATTTACTATCCTGTTTGCCGTTCGGGTTACACAAACGATCTGCTTCTACCAACTGAATGGTGGTTGCGAATTTTGCGCCTCTGTTTTCCAGCCATAACGGTAACGCCAGCGCTTCACCGTTCACAATGCTGGAGCGGAACACAAGGCATGTCATACCTGAAAAAGTCAGGCTTTTGGCAGCATCGCAATCCGTGCTTTCTGCCCATGCCCGCCAGAGAGACTCTACCCCGCGCGACCATTCGTCCGCCCATGTTTTATCCTTGCCTAAGCTGCGATAATCAGGCGTTGCCGACAAACGCAAACCCGTGCCGACCACATTATCGGTGAGCGTTTGCATCGCGCCCGCCGCCACACCATGGTTACGGCTTAGATCCCGAGAGCGGGATACCAGCGTTGGTAATTCGCCCAGCAGATCGCTATCGGCAGAGCCTAAGGGCGGTAGCCAGCTGGAAAGCTCTCGCGCACGATGCGATGCCGCGCGGTGCGCCGTATCGCTAACCTTTAACGGATTGCCCGCGCTGTCTAAAAGTTGAACCATATTTTACTATCCTTAAAAACTTGTGCGGATAATGCCACGGCGGGCAGATCCGCTTTTCTTCGCGATTTCTGCTTCAAGCTCGTGAATATAACGCTCCAGCGCTTCGACATTGGCGGCGCTATAGGTGGTTGAGCCATAGCCATGCAAGCTGACGGTCACTTCCTGCGATCCTGTCAGCAGGCGATGGCGTGCTTCTTTGGCCTGCACCAATCGGCTTTGCAATTCCAGCAATGTGTCGGTCATACGCTGTTCTCCTGATCTTTCATTGACATTTCGACGATAAAAAAATATTCTGATGTTGGTTTTTTAGAAGTTCCCAGCCGCTCGCGGCCATTTGGCTACGGTGAAAATTTCTCAGATATCTTGAAAAGAAATTCCAACTTTTTAGGACTTTCTTAATGCGAGCAAAGAAATACAGTCCCAGAAAGGTTGAATAAGATGTCTATACCTACAAAAGATAGCCTTAAACAAAAGGCAAAAACTGTCCGTAAATTTTTAAACGATAAATACCAAGTTGATGTTTCTCATGGTCACTGCATGGAAATCATCTCACAAGCCCTTGGTTTCAAAGACTGGAATACGGCTTCAGCAGCATTAAAACCAAAATTAAAGCAAGACGACTTACCACTTAAACTCAAGACCGTCGGCGACTTGAAAAAAGCATTAGAGCTATTTGATGATTCAGCCGCAATAGACGGTGATTATGAATTTAAGGTCAAAGACTTTATGGATGATATTGAACATGGAGATCTTGAGGGCACAATCCATCAAGAATTCTCTCTTATCCTTACAAGCATTCAACCTGACGACATAGTCAGCTTTCAATTAGAACTCGAACACGAGAGTATCAGTCATACCTTATAAATGTTACTCCTTATAAATACGGATCGTTAGCCTTGATTACCTTTCGCTGAGGTACTCTTGGCTTTCGTTTCGGTTTTTGTGTTGTTTGCCCAGTTTGTGCCTGTTGCGGTATTGCTGGCACGGACATTTCCACACCCTTGGTTGGAATAATGACCTCTTGTCCGAGGCTTTTTTCTAAGCTTCTCCATTTATAATCAGACATGCGATCCAGCCCAAAAATGCTGGCCGCTGCCCGCGCATAAACACGGCAATCCAAGGCTTCGTTTTGACGCGTAGGGTCTTTCTCCCAAACCTGTTTTGGAAAACCGCGCACCACACGGGTGATGCAACGCTCTGCCGTCAGCTGTTTGAAATACTCCTCGCCATATTGCGGGAAGTGACAACTTCCGGGCGGATACGCCACGCCATCTTCCAAATCTTTATCGGTTGGCCATTCCAGTTTTAACCAGCGATAAAGTTCCATCTTCGCCACGGGGCCAGATACGTTCCAAACCCGAAGCCCTCGACGTTTACCACCCGTATCGGCTTTTGAAACACTCAAGATCAGCGCTGTGTCGCGCTCCTGTCCCTTAATGGCCACCACAGTGCGTGGTTGGCTGGCGCGTGCGCCCGAACCGCCCCAAACCGCCTGCGGGTGTTGACGCACAAAGGCGTAAACATCCTGCGTGGCATAACCGGAATCCACCGCCATCACCCGAATGGGCATCGTGTGGCCAGATGCGTGAGGCCAATCACGATCCAAGACTTCGACCGCGAGGCGATCCCATGTATCTTGCCGTGCGGTGTCACCATCAATGATGATATAATCCACTGACCAGTTTTGTTTGTTACGGCCCCAAGCGACTACCTCACATTCAAGGCGGTCTTTTTGAACGTCCACACCAGCGGTGAGGAACAAACCGCCCATCGGCACAACACCCTGACTATATTTCTCACGGCGTTCATAAATGCGCTGCCATTCCGGCGCTTCGGATGATTCCTCGTAAGGTTCACCCAGCACCGTATTGACAAAACCCTTCATGAAATCGGGATTGCGCTTGGCTTCTTCAAACAGCGCCGCCGCATCCGACCAGCTAAACCACCCAACGGGGCTGTAAAGTGATGACAAATGATAGCCAACCGTGCCATCAATACTGTCCGCCGTTGCCCGCCATTCCCCTTTGGAAAGTAGCAAGGTTTTCTCATGATTATGCATGAGATGCCCGCAGGATTCACAAGCGTATTTGGCGTCCTCAGGTTCGCCCTCTGGCCAGCGCAGTTGCGTAAAGTGCAAATGCTGGTAATGGCCGCATGATGTGCAAGGAACAAAAAAATAGCGCTGATCGCTTTTTTCAAACTCACGCTGCACACGGGATATTCCTTTCACTGTTGGCGTACTCACCATAAAAATCTTACGACGCAGGCGGAATGTCGCGCTTCGGCGTTCAGCCAGCAGGATTGGATCACCTTCGCCGCCAACGTCCCCTGGATAGGCATCAATCTCATCCATAAACAAATAGCGTGCAGGCATGGAGCGCAGACCCGCCGCCGAATTTGCCCCCGTCATAATGAGTAAACCGCCCTCAAATTCTTTGCTCAGGATCGTATTGCCGCTATCCCGTTCACGGGCAGGCTTCACACGTTCCCGCAATTCAGGCGTTTCCTGCAGTAATGGCTCAATACGCTGTTTGGAATTACGCTTGGCCAGCTCGACCGTCGGCGATACCGCCATCATCGGCCCCGGCGCCATGTGGATTATATAGCCGATCCAGTTATTACCAGCTTCTGTCCCGCCGACCTGCGCGCCTTTCATAAACACAATGCGCTGAGCGGGCGAGCTGGTGGAAAGCTGGTTCATCACCTCCTTAAGGTATGGCGTGCGGGATGTTTTCCATTCCCCGGGTTCTGCTGCGGATTTGCCTGATAACAGGCGATATTTATCGGCCCAATCGGCCACATCATAATGGGGTTCGGGGGTGAAACTTTTGAGGTAGACGTTTTGAACAAATGCCGCGTCATACTCAATCGAAGTTGAGTTTTCCCTCTCCAATGTCATTTAAATGCTCCCTCACATAGCGCTCTAACGCCTGATGAAGAGCGTGTTCGTCAATGCCCAGATCAGCAGCCATCAAGGCCGACACACGTGCAGGCCAATTCAGCCAGCTATCCCGAACCTGCCGCCCTAGGCGATAGACTTGCGTTTTCACCATGTCTTTGTTGATGAGCTGTCCTTTCTTCTCCTGCAGGGAAAGCTGTGTCAGCTGGGCCTTGTAAAGCTCGTGCGCGGTTTTGATTTTGGTAAAAGATGGTTTGCCGTTCGCGGCAGGCATGTTCTCGGTCATCACCGGCAGGCCCGTATTGATTTTGGCTTCATCGGTGTTTTCTTTCCATTCACGATCCGCCCGTTCGACATCGATTGTGCCATCCTCATTCGGCGTGATGCGCCCTGAATTGATGGCTTTTCGCACCGCGCCCTCGGTCACACCGCGCAGCGTGGCGTATTTCCTGATTGAAAGTCCCATATTCTCTCACTTTTTAAGGATTATTGACTTGATAAGCGTTTGAATTGAAGCGTTCATGGTCATCACAACAGAAAGGAAAAACCATGACAAAACAAAGCAAAAAATCAATCGAAACAGTAGAAGCCAAACCCGCCGAGGCAGTCAAAACAACGCCGGAAACCAGCGCTGAGCCAGCGCCAAAAATCACCAAAAAGGCCTTGGTTGAACAACTGCTCAAATCCGAAAAAGGCGCAACGATTGAGGAGCTATCCAAACAAACCGGCTGGCAAGCCCACACCGTGCGCGGGCATCTCTCCATCCTCAAAAAAGCAGGCGCAGACATTATCAGCGAACGCGTTGATGGGGTGCGGTATTATCGCATCATCACAGCCTAAGTAGCACGCTCTTCAGCCAAAACTTCAAAACTCTGGTCACTTTTGGCCAGAGTTGCTTTCTTGCCAGTAAAATCCTCCCAGCGTTTGACGATCACATCGACATATTTCGGATCAAGCTCGATTAAACGGGCGCGACGGCCAGTTTTTTCGCAAGCGATCATGGTTGATCCTGACCCGCCAAACGCATCCAGCACAATATCCTTGGTTTTGCTGGAATTATGGATGGCACGCTCCACCAACTCCACTGGTTTCATGGTGGGGTGCAGGTCGTTTTTAACGGGTTTATTCACAAACCAAACATCACTTTGATCCCGCGCACCGCACCAGAAATGCTCATGCCCATCTTTCCAGCCATAGAGGATCGGCTCGTACTGGCGCTGATAATCCGCACGCCCCAGCGTGAAGGTGTTTTTCGCCCAGATGATAAAGGTTGACCACTTGCCACCAGCGCCAACAAAAGCGCCGTGCAAGGTGTGAAGCTCGGACGAGCTCATGCACACATACATCGCGCCTTTGCACACCATCATCAAATTGGTGCAAACATCATAGAGAAAATCACCAAAACCTTCGCCCAGATTGTCATTTTGGATCGGGCGGGCTTTGCCGCGCATTTTGTCTTTCATGGAGTTTGCGTAATTGACGTTATACGGCGGATCTGTAAAGACCATATCTGCCAGTTCTTCACCCAATAGGGCATTGTAACTGTCAATCATGGTGGAATCACCGCATAGAACTTTGTGGTCTCCGCAAATCCAAATATCACCTGGAACGCTGATTGGATTTTCAGGCGCTTCGGGTGCGGCATCCTCATCAGTCAAACCGCCAGAAGCGTTGGCATCATCCAAGAACAGATTATCCAATTCTTCGGCATTAAAGCCCAGAAGATCGATATTGAAATCCAAATCTTCCAGCGCCGATAATTCTTCCCGCAGCAGGCTTTCATCCCAACCAGCATTCTCGGCGATTTTATTATCCGCAATCACCAGCGCACGGCGCTGTGCTTCATTCAAATGGTTCAGGCGAATGGTCGGCACGTTTTTCATGCCCAGCAGTTTCGCCGCCATTAAACGCCCATGCCCTGCGATGATGATATTATCATCCCCCAGCAAGATTGGATTTACAAAACCGAATTCCGTCATGGATGCTGCGATCTGCGCCACTTGTGTATCGGAATGTGTGCGGGCATTTTTGGCATATGGGATCAGCTCATCAACCGATACATGCTCGATTTTTAAGTCTTTAGATTTTGCATCAGTCATGGTTTTTTATTTTCCTCCATTTGCTGCAGTTGTAAGAACGCCCCACGCATAAGCGGCAGCCAGTGGGACGACACCGTTTCCACAGGCGCGAATTCTGTCCACCCGATTGGCCAACCCATCAGCCATTCGACAAATTGCGGGTTTAAGACCGGCTGGGATTCCGTCCCAATCGCCTTCGGGTCCGGGTGGGAATGGCAAACAGCTTCCACATTCAACGGCTTGGTGTTCCGCACAAATTGGCTCGGCCCCGCATTGTTTTTGGAATCCTGCGCCGTCACAGTTGGCCACATGATCTGCTCCCGCAGATTGCTCGGTCGGGATCTGCCTGCACGCTGGCCATTCGGCCCCATCAGCCTGTCCATCGCCTCGGGCGATCTGGCAGGCAGATGATCCAGCGTGTTCGGCGTTGCCCAGTTGACCGATATCTCCGCCAGTCCTTTCTGCGATGAATTCGGACCGCGTTTCTTGAAGTCTTGTGCCGTCGGTGTCGGCCAATTCACCACTGATACTTCCAGACGGCATTTCGGATTGTTGTTCTGGATCTCCTTCTGGCAAGGGCCATTCGCAGAAGAGACACGGACTGTTGGCCAGAGATGCTTCACTTGATCCCGCAGGCTCAGTGGCATGCCCGCATCCATCCGTTCTTTGAATTTCTTTGAGCTGAGACAGCCACCCGTTGGCTCTGTCGCTTTCACGGTACGCCAGAATGAAGAGCCGTTCGCGTTTATGAGACGCGCCGACTTCTTCCGCTGAGAACAGGCCTGCCTTAACGCTGTAACCCAATTCTCGAAGGTCATCATGGACTTGTTCAAACCCCAATCGTAAATGTCCGGGGACGTTTTCGAAGAAGCAGAGCCGTGGGCGTATCTCCCGCACAATCCTGTACACATCTGGCCAGAGGTGGCGCGGGTCGTCTTTGCCTTTTTGTTTTCCAGCAATCGAGAATGGCTGGCACGGATATCCTGCAGTAATGCAATCCACAACGCCACGCCATGGCTTGCCGTCAAAGGATCGTAAATCCGTCCAAACAGGCGCTTCGTCCAAGCTTTTGTCTTCCATGCGCGTTGCCAAGATTTCGCACGCAAAGGCTTCGATCTCGACAAAACAGACTGCTCGAGCATTTGGCTGCGCCACTCGGATGCCGAGGTCGAGTCCGCCGACACCGGCGCACAAGGACAAAATGTTAAGGGAATGATGATCCACAAATTCAAATTCCTTTTTTGCAGTCAGGTACGCATGAGTACGCGCCAAGGTACGCACCTTGAACACGTTGCTCTGACTGGTTTTTTGATGATTGGCGGTGGGGGCGCGTACCCAAAAAAATCTTCTGGCGCTAAAAAATTCCTGCGCCTAAGCCCGCCGCATAGGGTTCAATCTCCGGAAGTACCTTTTTGCTATAACAGGGAAGGGAAAAAGCAAAAGCCACGCCCATGGTCAATGGTTGCGTGGCTTTGCGGTACAATTCCGGCGATTGTATTGATTAGACTAGGCGATTTTGTTCGTCCTGTCCGCTCCTAAAATGTTCGCGAACACTTTTTATACTCAAACTCAAGAGTAGAATGTTCTATTTCAAATTGATCGTGTAGTAACTTTTTAAGACGGATTTTGAGCGTATCCATGTCAATACTCTCTTCCAATACAACATGAGCCTCTAATGCGTTGCGGTGTTCGTCCAGTTGCCAAACATGCACATGATGAACATTATTTACGCCATCAACTTTTTCCATCGATGATCTTATATCCTCTAGGCTTAAACCATCGGGTGCGCCCTCCATCAAAAGATGAATAACTTTCGGGATTTGGGTAAAACCCTGCCACAGCACATAGCCGGAAATAATGAGCGTCATGGCCGCATCAGTCCAGACCCAGCCATACAGCAAAATAAGCGTTCCGGTGATAATCACACCGACTGAGGCCATCGCATCCGTTACATTATGAAGAAAAGCAGCCTTAATATTCATGCTGGTTTTAGACTGCCTGTAAGTAAGCAATGCGGTAAAAACATCAACGGCTAATGCAATTCCAGCGACGATAACCACCGTCCAGCCTGCCACCGGTTCCGGCGTAATGAAACGCTTTATCGCCTCATAACACAGATAAAGGCCAATAATGATAAGCGTGGTCAAATTGATGAGCGCCGCCACGGTTTCCGCGCGTTTATAGCCGAATGTTTTGAACTGATCAGGTGGTTTTCGACCAATTCGGATTGCCACCAATGCTATAAGGAGTGAAGCAGCATCACTGAAATTATGCAGTGCATCGGCGACAAGTGAGAGGGAACCGGATAGGATTCCCCCAATCACCTGTGCAACCGTCAGCAATATATTGGCGGAAACGGCCCACCAAAGACGGCGTTCGCCTATTTGAGAAGGGTCGCCATGGTGGTGACTATGCCCCATGTTGAACACTCTTTCTTCTTCTGCGGTTTTTCAAGAAATTCTTACCAGGAAAGAATTTATATAAAGCTGGCAAAACTAACAACGTCAAGATGGTAGAGGATATAATTCCACCAATAACAACCGTTGCTAATGGCCTTTGCACTTCAGACCCAGCGCCCACATTAAAGGCCATCGGAACGAATCCAAGAGAGGCCACAAGTGCTGTCATCAGAACAGGTCTCAGACGAGTCAAAGCCCCTTCAATAATTGCCTCATCGAGAGCTTTGCCGCTAGCTTGCAAATCACGAATGAAGGAGATCATCACAACACCGTTCAAGACTGCAACACCAGACAGGGCAATAAAACCAACCCCTGCTGAAATAGATAGAGGTATATCACGAAGCATCAAAGCAGCAATTCCTCCCGTTAATGCCAGCGGGACACCTGAGAAAATAACCAAAGCGGCACGGGCAGAATTAAACGCCATAAATAGCAATCCAAAAATCAGAGCTAGCGCTATAGGAACAACAATCATCAGTCTTGTTTTGGCAGAGATAAGTTGCTCAAACGTACCGCCATATTCAACCCAATATCCAGAAGGGAGGCTTACTTGAGTTTTTACCGCCTCTTGAAGTTCAGCTACAAAGCTACCAAGATCTCGCTCTCTAACATTAGCTGTTACAGTAATACGACGTTTGGCATTTTCACGGCTAATCTGTGCTGGACCAAAAGCAATGTTAAGATCTGCGACCTCTTTAAGAGGAACATAATCAGGCCTGCTATCAGCTCCTTCCATTTCTGCAAGGGGTAGCGGTACAGGCAACCTTTCCAAGCTTTCGATATTGCTGCGTAAATGTTCTGGCAAGCGCACTACAATGTCAAAGCGTCGATCCCCCTCATAAAGAACACCGGCTTCACGACCGCCCATGGCAACTTCCACCACCTCTTGGACATCGGCTACGTTTAATCCATAACGCTCTAGACGTTTACGGTCTGGAACTACACTGAGCGTAGGAAGTCCTGTAACTTGTTCAACCTTGACGTCTGCTGCTCCAGAAACTGAACGTAAGACTTTTTCAATCTCTTGAGCGGAAGCTAAAAGCTGATCCATATCATCGCCATAAATCTTTACAGCTAGATCGCTTCGTACGCCGGAAATCAGTTCATTAAAGCGGAGTTCGATGGGTTGAGAAAATTCATAGGCACTACCTGGCACCTTCTCAAGCGCAATTTCCATTTCCTCAATCAAATTGGCTTTTAACTTATCAGGATTTGGCCATTCATCACGAGGCTTAAGCAAAACATATATATCAGCAATATTGGGTGGCATCGCATCCGTTGCAACTTCCGCCGTACCGATACGTGCTATAATTGTTCGCACTTCAGGAAATTTCATGACTTCTTCTTCGAGTTTAAACTGCATTTCCACAGATTGCGTCAATGATGTTCCTGGCGCGCGAAGAGCCTGTATAGCAATATCTCCTTCATCAAGAGAAGGAATAAACTCTGCTCCCATCCTTGTTGCCCCAAATAAGCTGATGACAACTAGTACAATCGCAAAACTAATAATAGGCAAAGGCCGACGTAGCGTAAATCTTAACAAAGGCTCATAACCCTTTTTAGCGCCTCCGATAATGCGACCCTCCTTTTCATCAACCTTGCCTGTGATAAATGTTGCAACTGCGGCGGGTACAAAAGTAAGCGATAGCACCAAAGCAGAAAGTAATGCCATCACAACCGTTAAAGCCATAGGATGGAACATCTTGCCTTCAACACCCGTTAGGGCAAAAATTGGTAAATAAACAACCGTAATAATAATCACCCCGAAAATACTTGGCTTAATGACTTCTGCTGTAGCTTTTGCAGCCAGATCAAAACGTTCTTCTTTGGTAAGCAAGCGTCCTAGTTGATGCTGTGCCATACCAAACCGCCGAATACAGTTTTCCATGATAATCACTGCACCATCAACAATCAGGCCGAAATCCAGCGCGCCAAGGCTCATCAAATTACCAGACACCTTGTTTTCTACCATGCCTGTAATTGTCATCAACATAGAGATTGGAATAACAGCCGCTGTAATCAAAGCAGCTCTTAGATTACCTAAAAGCAGGAAAAGAATAACAATGACAAGCAAAGCGCCTTCAACAAGGTTCTTCTCGACTGTTTTAATTGTACGCTCTACCA
>CAXGMH010000044.1:0-17961 GCA_964010795.1 uncultured Alphaproteobacteria bacterium | reverse complement strand
GTCTCTGTGACGGATACTGGTCATGGTATTCCTGATGATATTCGTGACCGCATCTTTGAACCGTTCTTTACGACCAAGAAAGTCGGCGAGGGGACAGGGCTCGGTCTTGCTACGGTTTACGGTATTGTGCGGCAAACAGATGGCTATATCCATGTCGAAAGTGAGCGCGGGAAGGGCACGACATTTACGCTCTATCTGCCCCAGCACGAAATGGCAAAGCAAGAGGATGATAACAAAGAGGCCGCGGCTAAACCTAAGGCGAGAGATCTGACCGGTACGGCTAAGATATTGCTTGTTGAAGACGAAGAAGCTGTTTTGAGTTTCAGTTCCCGTGCATTAGGGAATAAGGGTTACGAAGTCTTTCAGGCAACGAGTGCGGAGGACGCAGTCGAGGTCTTGAAGGATAGAATATCCGAGCTGGACTTACTTATCACAGATGTCATCATGCCCGGAATGGACGGGCCGACTCTGGCGAAGAAGGTGATGGCTGACCGTCCTGATCTGCGCGTAATTTTGATGTCCGGATATACTGAAGATCGTTTCAAGGATGATTTAGGTGAAAGGGTACATTTCTTGCCCAAGCCTTTTACGCTCAAGCAATTGGCAGAGAAAGTAAAAGACGTCTTGGACGATAATTAAAAGGTGCTGCCGACGGAACAAATGTTTACTAAAAGTTCTTGACATGAGAACAAAAAGTGTACATCCTTTGTTCTTAGGAACAGTTGTTGATAATTCCTCGTGTTTCAACAGGCTTTTCTAGCCATGAAGCGAGGATTTTGCTTTAAATAAATGAAAGAATATAAGTTAGAGGAGAATAATTATGGCCGCATCTGCACAATCAGCTGATAAACAAAAGGCTCTTGAATCCGCACTCAGCCAAATTGAACGGGCTTTCGGTAAGGGTTCAATCATGAAGCTTGGCGGTGAAGAGAATAAGATCGAGGTGGAAACGATCTCGACAGGCTCTTTGGGGTTGGATATTGCGCTTGGGATTGGCGGCTTGCCGCGCGGCCGTATCACTGAAATTTACGGACCGGAAAGTTCGGGTAAGACGACACTGGCTTTACACGTTGTTGCCGAGGCACAAAAGGCAGGTGGAACTTGTGCAGTGGTTGATGCCGAGCACGCTTTGGATCCTACTTATGCTGCAAAACTTGGCTGTAACGTAGAGGAGCTTCTTATTTCTCAGCCTGATGCGGGGGAGCAGGCATTGGAAATTGCCGACACTTTGGTGCGCTCGGGCGCGATTGACGTATTGGTCGTTGACTCTGTTGCGGCACTTGTCCCTAAGGCGGAACTTGAGGGAGAGATGGGCGATACCCATGTTGGACTTCAGGCGCGACTGATGTCACAGGCGTTGCGGAAACTGACAGGCTCTATTTCAAAGTCAAAATGTGTAGTGATTTTCATTAACCAGATTCGTTCAAAGATTGGTGTGATGTTCGGGTCTCCTGAGACAACAACCGGTGGTAACGCGCTAAAATTCTATTCTTCCGTGCGTATTGATATTCGCCGTATCGTTGCGGTCAAGAACCGTGACGAGATTGTCGGAAACCAGACGAAAATTAAGATTGTGAAGAATAAAATGGCGCCGCCCTTCCGTCAGGTTGAGTTTGATATCGTTTATGGTGAGGGTGTCTCTAAAACAGGGGAGGCGATTGATCTTGGCGTTCAGGCCGGAATTGTAGAGAAATCTGGTGCATGGTTCTCTTATAACGGAGACCGCATTGGTCAGGGTCGCGAAAATGTGAAGCAATTCTTGAAAGACAACCCAGAGATTATGAACGACATCTGCCAGAAGGTCTTGGCCAATGCCGGCATGGTTGCGGAAAAGATGCTCAATGGTCAGGAAGAGGATGGAGCTTCGGGCCCTGATCTGGCGGTCGTAGAGGAGAAGAAGTCTTAATCAGACTTTTTCTAGAGGCCTTCATTTGGTTAAGACACCTCAAATTATCGGTTGGCAGGAATGGTGCGCGCTACCACAGCTTGAGCTTCCTGCGGTCAAGGTCAAGGTGGATACCGGCGCGAGAACATCTGCGTTGCACGCTTCTAATATAGAAATGTTTACGGAAGACGGGCGCGATTTTGTTCGCTTTTGTGTTCATCCGCTGCAACGTGATTATAAGTTTAAGATTTCTTGTGTCGCACCACTTGTTGACCATCGTTTCGTTACAAGCTCTAATGGAAAACGTGAGCGACGATACGTCATACAAACGCAAATTCAAATGGCTGAGAAAAAGTTTCTTGCCGAGGTAACACTGACCTGCAGAAAAAAAATGGCGTTTCGTATGTTGATGGGACGACAGGCCTTGCGTAATGGAAGATTTATCGTTAATCCTGCTAAGTCGTTTTTGCTCGGCAAGCTTAATAATGTTTCCGAGCTTTATGTAACTGGCTCTTCTGAGTAGAACCAGACGACATTTTTTTATTTAACACGTAATGGGAAAGCATTGAAGCCAGATGAAAATAGCCATTCTAGCCACAGATCCTAATTTATATTCAAACAAAGCGCTTATGGAAGCGGGACAGAATCGCGGCCATGATATGCGTTTTGTATCAATACGGCATTGTTATATGGATATCACGGCGAGCAAGCCAGAGATCATTTATCGTGGTGGCGAGGTGCTCGAGCGTTTTGATGCAGTGATACCGCGTATCCGCCCGTCGCTTACTTTTTATGGAACGGCGATTTTGCGTCAATTTGAGATGCAGGGATCTTATTGTTTGAACGGCCCTGTTTCAATTGCACGTGCTCAGGATAAGCTGCGCACTATGCAGCTCCTTTGTAGCCGTGGTGTTGATATCCCGCGTACGGGCTATGCACATTCTCCACTTGATACCAAGGACTTGATTAAGACAGTTGGCGGCGCCCCTGTTGTGATTAAGCTACTTGAGGGGACACAGGGCAAAGGCGTTGTCCTTGTGGAAAGCACAAAGGCCGCAGAGGCAGTGATTAACGCATTTAAGAGCCTGAAGGCAGATATCTTGGTGCAAGAATTTATCAAAGAATCAGCAGGTGTTGATTTACGTTGTTTTGTCGTCGGGGATAAAGTTGTTGCCTCTATGGAGCGTCATGCCGCGGAAGGTGAGTTCAGAGCAAATATCCACTTGGGCGGAACGGGACACAAGGTACGTATCACACCACAAGAGCGTAAGCTGGCTGTGGCTGCGTCTAAGGTTGTGGGCTTGCGTGCATCGGGCGTTGACATGATCCGTGCCAAAGACGGCTCAAAAGTGATCGAGGTAAATGCAAGTCCGGGGTTAGAGGGGATACAAAATACGACAGGTAAAGATATTGCTTCGATGATGATCGAGCACGTTGAAAAACAGGTTGTACAAAAACAGTCCAAGAAACGTGACCAGAAAGCTGCCGAGGCTAGTTAGGCCTCAAATTTAGTCTAGCTTAGTTTTTGCAAAGATTTCGAAGAATTCCATGTCGTAATGGCTCGCGCCTTTTTCATCGCGCATTCGTGCTATCACACCTTCGGGTGAGATATCGCGGTCACCAAAATGTGGGCGCCAGATCGCGTAGCCGTCATAGCTCTCGACAATCGCGGCAAGCCTGACAGGGGCGGAGAGTTGATCGGCCGAAAGCCCGCGATAGCCGCTCCCATCCATTTGCTCGTGATGGTTGAGTAGAATATCCTTTGCAAGATCAAGAAAAGGGTGCTGCATGTCAGGAAAGGCATCCTCAAGCATCTGCACACCAATTTCTGTATGAGAACGACGCAAGGCTTTTATGTCGTCCGAGGGCTTTTCTTCCATGTCCCATAAATGAATAGGAAGTTTGCGTTTGCCCATATCATGGATCAGCACGGCCTGATACATATTCTCGCACACATGGTCGGGCAGGCCGAGTGCCTGGCATGTTTTGCGAACATCTTTGGCGACTCTTGGAGCGTGCTCATGAAAAATATAGGTCGTGTCTTTTGGGCGTTGCTCATCATAGGATTTGAGTTTGCGCAGCTCATCTTGAATAAAGGGTTTGAATTGTGTCTGACAGACGTTGTCTGTACGGAAATCAAACGAATTTGGCCAGTCTCTCAAATCAATCACTGTGGGCTCCAACATTAAAAAAGCGGCTTTGATTTCTCAGAGCCGCTTTTAATTCTATCATAATTTTCGGAAAAAGCTTTAAGCGTTTTTCTTTTTGATACCGTGGCCGGTTGTACGCTCGGCGATACGAGCAGATTTACCGCGACGGTCACGCATATAGTAAAGTTTCGCACGGCGAACAGAACCGCGACGAACCAGTTGGATGCTGTCAATGCGAGGTGAGTAAAGCGGGAATACACGCTCAACGCCTTCGCCATAGCTGATTTTGCGAACAGTGAAGCTTGCGTTCATGTCTTGGCCGCTGCGAGCGATACATACGCCTTCATAAGCCTGAACACGTTCACGGTTTCCTTCTGTGATACGAACATTAACGATGATGGTATCACCAGCTGAAAAATCAGGAATTTTCTTGTCTTGTACGAGACCGTCAGAGATCTTCTTGTTGAGTTTTTGAACAACGTTCATTGTTTTATCCTTTCCTATAAAGCCTCGATATCGGTGTGACCCGGCAGGCTCATTATCTTTTTTACGAAAGCCGTTTTTTTAAGTAAGTGCGTTTATGACACAGTTTTAAAGCATAAGGCAAGTAAAAAAGCGCTCTATAGCGTATCTTTTTTTAAAAGATCAGGCCTGCGTGAACGGGTGAGTTCTATTGATTGTTCATGCCTCCATAATTCTATATTTGCATGATGGCCGGAGGTAAGTACATCCGGTACAGTATGGGTGGTGCCATTAACATCCTGCCACTGCGCCGGCTTGGTGTAATGCGGGTATTCGAGCAGGCCTTTGGGGTGCTCGGCGCTTGGCGTATGGCTCTCTTCAGCCGAGGTCTGTGTGTTGCCCATAACACCGGGGAGAAGCCGGATACACGCATCCATGAGGATCATTGCTGCAGGTTCACCGCCGGATAAAACATAGTCGCCGATTGATATCTCTTCGAAATCATGAGCGTCAAGGAAACGCTGGTCGACACCTTCATAGCGGCCACAAAGTAAAACAAGCTCTTCGCTCTTGCTCAGTTCTTGAACCAAAGATTGATTGAGTAAACGGCCTCTTGGCGAGAGGTAAATCTTGCGTGTTTGTTTAAGCGGGTTTTGTGTCTGAACGGAAAGCAGAGCTTTTTCAAGGATATCAGCACGCATAACCATGCCTGCGCCGCCTCCATAAGGCGTGTCATCGACCGCCTTGTGTACGCCATCGCCAAACTCTCTCGGATTGGTCACAGTGTAGGACCAGCGCCCGCGATCAAGTGCTTTGCCGCTTAGCGATTGGCCAAGATTGCCTGGGAACATATCCGGAAAAAGAGAAATAATATTAAATATCATGCTCATATCTTATTTATGATTGCGAAATTAGCAAGTCGCTCTTGTCGACTTATTGGTGTGGCTATACAGCTACACATACTCAATTTCAGATATAGTGATGTGCTCTTCTTTGACGTCTAGAATATAATCATCTGTATAAGGAAGGAAAAAGCTTTCGCCTGATTGCGGCTTGATTTCAAGCAGGTCGGATGCGCCGAAATTGTGAGTGTCTATCACCTCGCCAATAATCTCACCTTGTTCGTTTTTTGCCATGCGGCCGATTAGGTCGATGAGGTAAATTTCATCTTCATCCGGCTCGGGAAGGCTTTCCCGCATTGTGAATAAAGTTGTCCCGCGTAAAGCATCACTTTCATTTTTATTTGTAATGCCTTGAATCTCAGCTAAGAAATGTGTCTTGTGTTTGCTCTTGAGAGTAATGCGCAAAATCTTATCCCCCTGTTTATCCACAAAAACAGGGTTGTTAAATAAGTCGAGGTTTTCACACAGAATTTTGAGTTTCACTAAGCCTCGGACACCATGCGATCCTGAAATTTCTGCGATTTTAATGCGCATTCAAGAAATCCTGCTCCCCCCTTTATTTGCGTTAAAGGGGGGAGGGCATAATAGCGATATTAAGCGTCTTTTTTCTCTTCTTCAGACGCAGCTTCTTCGGCAGGTGCCCCAGCAGGAGCATCTTCAGTTGCAGCAGCTTCTTCGGCTGGCGCTTCTTCTTCATCTGCTGGAGCAGCAGCTTCTGCTTCTGCAGCGGCTTTCGCCTCTGCTTCGGCTTCTTTGCGAGCTTCTTCTTTTGCTTTTTTATCTTCGATACGTTGAAGAGCGGCTGCTTTTGGCTTGGCTTTTTCAGGATTGTTGCGTTGCTCAGGCATTGCGATCAGGCCTTCTTTACCCAAGAATGTTGCAACACGGTCGCTAGGCTGTGCACCTTGGTCGAGCCAGTATTTGATGCGCTCGCCGTTCAATGTAACGCGGTTGGCGTCATCTTTTGCAAGAAGAGGGTTGTATGTTCCCAGTTTCTCGATAAAACGACCATCGCGTGGCATACGGCTATCCGCAACTACGACAGAATAGAATGGACGTTTTTTACGACCCCCGCGGGTCAATCTGATTTTCAAAGCCATGGTAATCTCCTTTGTTTGATCGTGGTTATAGTTTTGAAATCGTTATTTCTTTTTCTTACGCTTCGAGCCGCGTTTCTTAGTGAAGCGTGACTTCGACATACCGGACTTCAACCCTTGAAGCCCAGGCATATTCAATAAATCTTCGGGGCTTTGCATACCGCTCATAGCGCCGCCAGCTGCAAAGGGGTTGTCGCCGAGCGGATTGCCGCCGCCAGCGTTGCCGCCCATCATGCTCTCAAGCTCAGGCGGAAGGTTTCCGCCCATCTCTTTGGTGAGCTTGTCCTTGTCGACACCAGAGGCAGACATTAATTGATCCATGCCTTGATCGCCCAGCATACCCTGCATGGCATTCATCATGGATCCCATGCCGCCTTTCTTAAATTGTTTCATCATGCGCTGCATTCCGTCGAATTGTTTCAACAGTTTGTTGACATCTTGGACGGATGCGCCAGAACCAGCCGCGATACGGCGTCGACGTGATGCGTTTAGAATTTTGGGCTCAGAGCGCTCCTGCTTCGTCATGGAAGACAGGATCGCTTCCTGCTTTTTCAGGATGGAATCATCGACATTGGCCTGATCGAGCATCTTTTTGATGCCACCCATACCGGGCAACATCTTTAAGAGATTACCCATACCGCCCATATTGCTCATTTGTTTGAGCTGGCTCTGGAAATCATTGAGGTCGAATTGACCTTTTTTAAAGCGTTCTGCCATCTTTGCGGCGTTTTCTTCATCAATTGTCTCAGCGGCTTTTTCAACCAAAGAGACAACATCGCCCATGCCTAGGATTCGGCTTACAACACGCTCGGGATGGAAGACCTCGAGCGCATCCCATTTTTCACCGACACCGATCATCTTCACAGGGCATCCCGTCACAGCCTTCATCGACATCGCAGCGCCACCGCGCGTGTCACCATCCATACGAGAGAGTATCGTTCCTGTGAGGCCAAGTCTTTGGTGGAAGGCAAGAGCTGTTTGCACTGCGTCTTGACCTGTCATCGCATCGGCGACAAGGATTGTTTCTGTTGGCTTGGAGAGTTTTGCAATGTCTTCCAGCTCGCTCATCAAGGCGTCATCAATGCTCAGGCGACCTGCTGTATCGAGGATGAGGAAGTCATAACCTTCTTTGCGTGCTGCTTCTAATGCTCGTTTGGTGATCTTTTTCGGGTCTTCGCCTTTAATGATCGGAAGGGTCGGGATATCGGCTTGTTGCCCGAGTGTTTCTAGCTGTTCCTGAGCGGCGGGGCGTGCCACGTCAAGGGACGCCATCAGGACTTTCTTCTTTTGCTTGGTTGTTAAGTGATACCCAAGCTTGGCCGAAGTTGTTGTCTTACCAGACCCTTGCAGACCGGCCATCAAATAAACGACAGGAGGCTTGCCTTCGGTGATGAGTGTGTTTTCCTCAGCCGCTGCGCCGCCAAGCATATCGATCATCGCATCATTGACGATTTTAATAACTTGTTGTGCGGGCTTAACTGTTTTTAGAACTTCTGCCCCAACGGCTTCTTCTTTGATCTGCGCGATGAATTGTTTAACAACTGGCAGGGCAACATCCGCCTCGAGAAGTGCTATGCGGATTTCGCGCATGGCTTCATTTACGATCTCCTCTGAGAGGGTCGCACGCCCGCGCAGTTTTTGAAACACACCGCCAAGTTTTTCACCTAAAGTTTCAAACAAAACTTACTCCATAAACAATTGCCGCTATGGGCACTTTGTGCTGATAGCGGGGTATCCTTGGACACGAAAACCACCTTTGATTTCGTGAAATTTAAGTGATGTTTACGGTGTCGAGCGCACTTTGTCAAGTTTTGCCGCCAAAAAGTTGGATTTTTAAAAAGCTTTTTGATAAAACCCTCGAATGTCACAGGATACAGAAAAAAAACAATCACAGGTCAAGACGTTCGGTTGCCGCCTTAATACCTATGAGTCAGCGGTCATGCAGTCGCATATCGAGGCACAAGGGCTTGATGATGTGCTTGTGTTTAATACTTGTGCCGTGACCAAAGAGGCAGAGCGTCAAGCCCGGCAGGCAATCCGCCGGGCGAGGCGCGACCATCCCAACAAAAAGATCGTCGTGACAGGTTGTGCAGCACAGATTAATCCCGAAAGCTTTTCAAGCATGGAAGAGGTCGACCAAGTGATTGGCAACGACCTTAAACTTAAGGCGGACACGTGGGCGCGTGGCAATGATGCGCCTGTGATTATGAATGATATCATGAGCGTAGAAGAAACGGCCAGTCATCTTGTTGATGGCTTTGAAGGAAAGTCACGAGCCTTTCTTCAGGTGCAAAATGGCTGTGACCACCGCTGTACATTCTGTATCATTCCCTATGGCCGCGGGAATTCACGCTCTGTTCCGATCGGCGAGGTTGTCAGGGCTGTGCGCCACCTTGTCGAGCAGGGTTTTAACGAGATTGTGTTTACTGGTGTTGACGTGACCTCTTATGGGCCTGATCTTCCGGGAAAGCCGACACTGGGGCAAATGATCCGCCGTGTTCTCGCCCTTGTGCCGGAGCTCAAGCGTGTGCGTCTGTCTTCGCTTGATCCTGTGGAAATGGATGAGGATTTATGGCGCTTGATCGCCGAAGAAGAGAGATTTATGCCGCATTTGCATCTTAGCCTGCAAGCGGGTGATGATATGATTTTAAAGCGCATGAAGCGCCGTCATTTGCGCGCCGACGCGATTGAAATGTGCGCAAGGGCGCGCAGGCTCAGGCCTGATATCGCCTTCGGTGCCGATATCATCACGGGTTTTCCGACGGAGACCGATGAAATGTTCGAAAATTCGCTCAAGATTATTGAGGAATGTGACCTGGTTTATCTGCATATTTTCCCATATTCAGAAAGAGAAGGCACACCTGCTGCAAAAATCCCCTCTGATAAACAAGTGGCTGTGCCGATCCGTAAAGAGCGTGCAAAAATATTGCGCCAAGCGGGAGAAGAGCAGCTCCTGTCTTACCTCAGGCGCCATATCGGCAAGAGGCAAGAGGTTGTTATCGAACAAAACGGTGTCGGCCGCAGTCCATATTTTTGTGAGATTGCGCTTGGGCCGCATTCACTTCAACCCGGCGATCTGGCTATAGTAGATATCGTCGGGATGCAAGACGGAGTGCTGCAAGGTCGTGTCGCTTGTGCGCATGACAAGACGGCTGTTTAGAGCTATACTACTTTCCATGATTGATTCTTTATTTCCATTGCTGATTTTGGCGGCTCTCGCTGCGCTTGTGTATAGCGTTCTTGCCGCTAAGCCGAATAAGCTTTTCCCCGTGCACAAGCTCAAGCGCACCCATGCCCGTAAAATGCGCGATATTGCTGCTTCTATTGTCGGCTTGGCAATTGCAAATTTTATCATGGCGGCCGCGTGGTACGGACATTTGAAGTATATGGATAGTCCGATTGTGCTGGCGATTATAATCAGCTGGTCTATAGCACTGCCGGAATATGTATTGCACGTCTCTGCCAATCGCAAGGCTCACGCTTATCTCGATATCTCGCAATTACGTGTTATTCAAATCATATTAACGCTCGTCACTTTTACGGCCTTTAACTGGCTGATTTTTGACGAGGCGTTGTCGATGCTTGATATCTTGGGCTTTGTTGCGCTGTTTATCGGGACGGCATTTATCTTCTCTGAACGTAAGTATGAGGCGCCACATGGGATGGAGTAATATCTACGACCAGATACTGGGCGTAATGTATCAGTCATTCGGCTTTGTAATGGGTGTTCCAACAGTCATGCTTGTGCTGTTTGTATTGTCCTCTGCATTTATGATGATGGCTTGGTACGGGCATTTAAGACTTAAGCACATTCCCCTTTGGCAGGCCATTGGCTTAAGCTGGTTTATCGCCTTTTTGCAATTTGCATTGCATATTCCGGCTAACCGCATAGGTTATAGTTCGCTCTCTCTTGCTGAGCTTAAATTAATACAAGAGGCTGTCGCCCTGATCGCCTTTATCGGGTTTACAGTGTTTTACCTCAAAGAGAAGATCAAGCCACGAGAATGGCTTGGCTTTGTGTTTGTATTTATCGCTGTTATCTTGATTTTCTACGAAATATAGTATTGTCTTTGATACAACAGACTTTAACGGAGGCAATATGATCTTTTGGCGCAAATCGAAAAATCAAAAAGAACAAGAGCGCGAAGCCGAAGAACAAAGGCTTTTGCATCGCTCAAGCGATCCCGAAATCGAGCCTTCGACTGATGCTCAGGACAGCGACCTTGATGAGGATACACGTCATAACCTTGAACCAAGCGATCAGGACATCATAGAGGAGGCCGATGTTACGCCGACGCCTCGTCACGTGCCAAGCGATGATATGAAAGAAGTAGAAGATTTGTCAGACCACACAGAAGAGGGCGGTTGGCTGTCTCGCCTAACGAAGGGCTTATCGAAGTCTTCGAACAAGTTGGGCCAGGGGATTAGCGATATTTTCACCAAGAAGAAACTTGATGAAGAAGCGCTTGAAGAGCTTGAAGAGCTTTTAATCACAGCGGATATGGGGCCTAAGACGGCGGCTAAGATCGTTGAGGCGGTAAAGGTTGAACGCTTTGATAAAGAAATCAGCGCGGATGAAATAAAAGAAGTCGTCGCCCAAAAAATTGAAGAGATATTATTGCCTGTTACAAAACCTCTTGTTTTCGAACATGATGGATCGGGGCCATATGTTCTCGTTGTTGCGGGTGTGAATGGTGTTGGAAAAACAACGACAATCGGCAAGGTTGCACATTGGCTCAAGACGGGCGCGAAAAAATCGGTGATGTTAGCCGCCGGTGACACTTTTCGAGCTGCGGCAGTTGAACAATTGCAGGAATGGGGCAAGCGTTCTAGTGTTCCTGTTGTCGCAAAAGAAATCGGCGATGACGCGGCTGCAGTTGCATATGAGGCTTATCAACAGGCTGAAGAGCAGGGTATGGATGTTCTTATGGTTGATACGGCCGGCCGCTTGCACAATAAGAAAAACCTGATGGAAGAACTGGCTAAGATCGTCCGTGTCTTAAAGAAAAAGTCAGAGGCAGCACCGCATGGGGTTGTTCTTGTACTGGATGCTACAACAGGACAAAACGCCCATGCCCAGCTTGAGACCTTCAAAGAGATGGTCAATGTCACCGGCTTGATTGTAACCAAGCTGGATGGTTCGGCCAAAGGCGGGGTTCTTGTCTCGCTTGCCGACCAGTTCGGGCTTCCCGTTCACTTGATTGGTGTAGGAGAGCAGGCGGAAGATTTAAACCCATTCTCGGCGCGGAGCTTTGCACGCTCTTTACTGGGCTTGGAGAGCTAAGACATAAAGAATAGAAAGAATAACAATAGAAAAGAAATATATGAGCAAAAAATTGACAATGCCAAAGGCGATTAAGCCAAAACTCTATCAAACAGCAGAAGAGACAGTGGCTGCTGTTAAGCATATTTATGACCGTAATACGCAGTATCTCTATGATCGTTTTATGGATTTTTCCAAAGGCGATATGCCTTCATCTTCTGTGCGGGCGTGCTATCCTTATGTGCGTGTCGTTCCTAAAAGTTTAAAACGCAAGGACTCTCGTCTGTCATATGGGTTTGTCTATAGTGATGGAGCTTTCAGCACGACATTGACGAGACCGGACATCTTTGACCAATATTTCCGCCGTCAATTCGAACTTTTGATTGAAAACCATGAATGCAAGATCGAGGTAGGTGAAAGTGATACGCCGATCCCGATTCATTTTGCTTTGGGAGAGAATTTTCACCTTGAAAGCGATCTTGGCCCCGAGCAGATCGAGGCATTGCCGCGCTTTTTTGACCAGCCTGATTTGACGATCATGGATGACCAGATCGCCAATTGCCAGTTCGCAGGCGGAGAAGAAGATGACAAGCCACTGTCTTTGTTCACTGCACCGCGTGTTGATTTATCCCTTCAGCGTTTGCGCCATTATACAGGCACAAGCGCAGAGCACTGCCAGAACTTTGTGATTTTCACCAATTACCAATTCTATATTGACGGGTTTATTGAGACTGCCAAGGCAATCATGGAGGGGAAAGACCAACAGGCTGTGAAGGGCGAGCGTGACAGCGATGTATTCACAGAATTTGTGATGCCGGGCGATCATGTGTTTTTCAACCAGCATTTATTCCCTGATAAGCATGAAAAAATAGGTTTCCGTCTTTCGCGTATGCCGCAAATGCCTGCCTATCACTTGAAGCGGGCAGATGGCAGCGGGATTACCATGATTAATATCGGCGTTGGCCCGTCCAACGCCAAAACCATTACGGACCATGTTGCCGTTATCCGTCCTCATGCATGGATGATGCTTGGACATTGCGCCGGTTTGCGTCAGTCTCAAACTCTCGGGGATTACGTTTTGGCGCATGGTTATTTGCGTCTTGATAATGTTTTGAACAAAGACTTGCCGCCACAAGTGCCGATTCCTCCTCTGGCGGAAATTCAGATGGCTCTTGAGCAGGCTGTGTCAGAGACAATCGGTTTGGAAGGCTATGAGCGTAAAAAGTTGATGCGTACAGGGACGGTTGCGACTATCGATGACCGTAACTGGGAGCTTCAACCGGCTGTGAATAACAATTTGACGCTATCTCAAAGCCGTGCGATTGCACTGGATATGGAGTCTGCGACGATAGCAGCCAACGGCTTCCGTTTCCGTGTGCCATATGGAACATTGCTTTGTGTCTCGGATAAGCCATTCCACGGCCAGCTTAAACTGCCCGGCATGGCCGACAGCTTTTATCGTGAGCGTGTGGAGCAACATCTTAAGATTGGTTTGCGTGCTATGGATATCCTGCGTGAGATTGGGGCGGAGCGCTTGCATAGCCGTAAACTTCGCTCCTTTAACGAGGTTGCTTTCCAGTAAAAGCTTGCATCTTCGGCCGCTTTATTATATGTAAATATATATGCAGTCATTATCACAAGGTATACAAGAGTTAAGAGATGTCAGCGATGTCATCTGGAGTTTGGAGTTTTGCGGCATGGCCAAAAGCTTTGTTGCGGATGTTCCTGTTTTTGATCCTGTAAAGTGGTCGAGAAAAAAGCTCGGCGATGGTGGTATTCGTTGCTTCAATTTTGCGCGTGACTTTAAGGATGTCGCAATCGAACCGGGATCAAGCTCTGCGTTAGACGAAGATTACGAAGAGGATTTCGGCAATTACACAAGATTGTCAAAAAATCCTTATGCATTTCAAATATGGGTGGAACAGACTGAAAAGTTTCTTGCACGGGATGGCTTTAAGCGCATTCCCTTGGATACGGTTAGTGTGTCCAGTACGCCGAATTTAACGGCGGTATTTTATAAGAATTCAAGAAATACAGATATTACAGGTGTGAGCTGGCATAAGCAAAATCACAATCCGGAAGAAGACAACGCTCCTCAGCATGACTACCATTTCGTCTCATTAAGACGTCTGGGTAAGAGTGATGGGCTGGAAGACCTTATCTGGGTTCATAAACCTGGTGAAGGCGATGCTGCCATCTTGGCACGTTTTGACGAGCCTGACGCACTTCAGAAAATCGAATCCTATATGGACCATTATTTTTATCTTAACTCAGGTGGCCTATATGCGGTGCCGAAAATGCTGAAAGGGTTCGGGCGGAAGCCAACGGCGCTTATTTTTGGCCTGTCACATAGCGACCTGGGGCCGGCTCAATCGCCGTCTTGATCTTGCGAGCAGGTTGTTTATCACCTGCATACGCACTGATCCATTTTTGCCAATGTAGCCACCAAGAGCCATTTTGCTCGACCGCATTATCAATCCAGTCCTGAGGGTCTTTAGGTGTCTGGTCATAAGTCCAATGCCCGTATTTTCCTTTTGATGGTGGGTTCACAACGCCTGCGATATGACCGCTTGCGGCCAGTGTGAAGGTGCAGTCGCCGGAAAAATGCTGCGTTGTTTGATAGGTGGCTCGCCATGGTGCGATATGGTCTTCGCGGGTTGAGAGGAAATAACTTGGCGTTTTGATCGCTCTAAGGTCAATCTTTTCGCCAAGTATCTCTAGTGTGTTGGGTTTTATTATATTGTTTTGCAAGTACATATTGCGCAGATAATAACTCTGCATCGCCTGTGGCAGGTTGACGGAATCGTCGTTCCAGAACAGGAGGTCAAAGGGGAATGGGTCTTTGCCTAGAAGGTAGTTATTAATAACAAATGACCAGATTAAGTCATTGGCGCGAAGCATTGAAAATGTTGCCTTAAGATAGGCGGAATCAAGATATCCCAGTGCCTCCATGCGTTCTTCCATGAGGGCGATCTGGTCTTCATCAATAAAAATTTTGAGATCGCCGGCATCTTCGAAATCAACCAGAGTGGTCAGGAATGTTGCGGACTTGATGCGGTCAGCATCGCCGCGTTTATGCATTGCAGACATAACGCAACTGAGTAATGTCCCGCCTATGCAATAGCCGATGATATTGGTTTGTTTCTCGCCTGTGATTTTTTCAACCTCATGCAAGGCAGCCAAAACACCTTCGCTGGCATAAGAGTTGAAATCCTTATGACGCAAGGTTTCATCAGGGTTAACCCAAGAGATGATAAACACTGTATGTCCCTGATCGACACACCATTTTATCAGTGAGTTCTCGGGCTTCATATCAAGGATGTAATATTTATTGATCCATGGGGGTATAATAAGAAGTGGGGTCTTATAGGCCTCATTTGTGCTTGGGGCATATTGAATGAGCTGCATCATCTCATTTTCAAAGACAACGGAGCCTTGTGTCGTGGCGAGGTTCTTGCCGACTTCGAATGCCTGTTTGTCAGTCGTTGCCGGTGCAAAAAACCCTTTAGCCTGCTCAAGGTCGTCGAGCATATTTTCCAAGCCCTCTAAGAGGCTAAGCCCGCCGGTTTGGATAATCTCTTCCAAAACATCGGGGTTAGAGAAGGGGAAATTTGTCGGAGAAAGGGCGTCGACATATTGTCGTGTGAAAAATTGTAACTTCTTACGTGTGACTTCATCGAGATTTTCGGCAGACTGGATTTGCTCAGACAACCATTCAGCCGTGAGAAGATAGGCTTGGCGAAGGACAGAGAACACGGGATTGGCTTGCCATAGTGCGTTCTTGAAGCGGCGGTCTTTGGGCTGGTCTTGTGCGCCTGCTACTGCCGTCAGGTCGGGAAGAGCTTTGCCTTCTATGAAGGCGTTCCATGTCTCTGACCAGATATTGAGCGTTTTATCCCATAAATTGATATTGGATTGGATGAATTCCTGCGGATTGTCAAAGGCGCTTTCCCAGTATTTCTGAATGGACGGGGTAAGGTTAAACGGATCCGGATTGGCCTTGATCCAGTCCTTAAAGCTCGGATCGTCCATTTTTTCGCGCATGACTACTTGTATGCGGAAACATAGTGCCATCCATCTGTTCCAGTGTTCCAACGGATCAGGGGTTTTAAAGCTGGAATTTTGTTCGGTATTTTGTTTGTGTGCGGGCATAGACAACTCGATTGCTTCGCTTATAGAATTATTCTAACATCATTTATAAATACATTGCTTGCGGCAATTGGGAAAGAGGAAAAGCGGCATTTATGATTAAAGGTTACAAAATACAAAAGAATAATAACCCGACGGTAAGGCTGGCGATTATATCTCTATGTTTCATGCTTCAGGCTTGCGCGTCACAGCCGAAACACCCTGTACAAACTGAAGCTTTTACCGCGCAAAGCCCTCAAGCCTCTATTACGCTAGACGCTGAAGCAGGCGTTGCCGCCGCACAAAACGATACGCAGGACGGCCAAATGGCGCAAACACCGCAGACACTGCGTAAGCAGGATGAGAGCTCTGCCGATCAGGCTCTTGCGGATATGAAGCATAGACTTGATTCTATTAATCACTCACCTGCGCATAAAGTGTCGGCGCTCTCTTATATGAAAGGGAATTTCGGCCGTAATATCGACGTGTTCCCGCTCAATGAGCCGATAGATAATCCACCCGTTTTAAAGCCAAGAGGGCAGGCATATCCACGGCATACACTGCAAGCAGGGCAGAATATTTTCACGCCCGAGCAAAACCCGAGTGTAATCGTCTACCCTTATGATCCGTCCGCAAAAGCGATTTCTGCTCCACAGGTTCAGGAACAAGAGCATGAGCTGGGTGAGGCGCAGAAGCAGCGTTTTCTGACACAGCCTGATTTGAATATGAACACAGCTGAAAATACATCTCCTGTAGCGGTTGAACAAAATCGCGAGGACCGTCGCCCTAATCGAACCGCGAGGCGATTGACTGGCTATGAGTAAGAAAAACACCCCAATCAAGGTCGCTATTGCAGGACTTGGCCATGTCGGTGCAAGTCTCGTTAAACAAATAGAAGCCTTGAACGGCGATGGCGTTCGCTTTGAGATTTCGGGGCTTAGTGCGCGTTCGAAGGATAAAGATCGAGGCTTTGATCTCTCGCAATACTCGTTTTTCACCTGTCCGCAAGAGATGCTTGAAGCGCAACAACCTGATCTCTATGTTGAGCTGGTCGGCGGGGCAGACGGTATTGCGCGGACAAGCGTTGAATACGCACTGGCCAAGGGGATTGCTTGTGTCAGTGCGAATAAGGCGCTTATCGCTACTCATGCGCAAAATCTGGCAAAACTGAGTGAGGAGAGTGCCGCGCCATTCTTTTATGAGGCGGCAGTTGCAGGATCAATCCCTGTTATTGCAACGCTTCGCAGTCTTGCGGCAACAGATAAGATCAAATCGGTTAGCGGAATTTTGAACGGTACCTGTAATTTCATTTTGTCGAAGATGGAGGTCGAGGATTGCGTCTATGAGGATGCGCTGAGACAGGCGCAGGAATTGGGCTATGCCGAGGCTGATCCGCATTTTGATGTTGCTGGTCTGGATGCTGGCTTTAAGATACAGATACTGGCTTTGCTTGCTTTTGGATATACCAGCAGCGCTGATATTTTTTGTCAGGGTGTTGAGGCTGTAACCCCACAGGCAATCAAGGAAGCGAACAATCAAGGGTTTCGTATAAGACTTTTGGGTCGTTCTGACGATGCTGGCGGTATAGCGGTTGCTCCATTTCTCGTGCCAAAGGATCATCCTTTGGCGGGCATTACCGGGCCGACCAATGCCGTTACACTGGACTGCGAAAACGCAGGGCCTCAGACCTTGATCGGTGCCGGGGCTGGCGGTCAGGCAACGGCTGCGGCCGTACTTACAGACATGGAGCGTGTAAGAGCGCAAAAATCATATGGTGGCTATGAGCTACCCTTTGAGATGTCTTGTGAGAAAATACAAAGACGAAAGCCACTCCGGCCGCAATGGGAGTGCTTGCGGATTGATGGACAGGATTACCCTGTCTATCGCTAATATAAAATATTAAGAGAAAAGGAACGATTATGACGATTTCCAATCAAGATAGCGCAATGGCAGATAAAATTGAAAAACAGTATATCATGCCAGAAGATGAGCGCTTCTCTATGGATCGTAACTTGGCTCTGGAGGCTGTGCGTGTAACTGAGGCAGCAGCGCTGGCTGCGTCCAGACTTGTTGG